>WGED01000052.1 GCA_015492915.1 Cyclobacteriaceae bacterium | reverse complement strand
GAATACAATAATCAGAAAAAAGTTTTATAAAATTCCTGATTATAACATTTATCGCCAAAAGTTTTGGCAAAAACCTTATAATCTTCTCTCACGACCTGATTCCGGCCCGCTTTTCACAATTGTCAAAATGACCGATCGCCTCGTCGATACTCATGGTAAAATAATCCTTTCCGATTTTTTCATATAACCCCGACTTTCTCAGTTTATCTCTCACAGGCCCGATGGCGCCTGTAATGTAGAATGAAACTCCCCGGCTTTGGCAGTCTTCAACAATCTCAGCGAGTGTTTCAATCGCGCTGCTGTCGAGCGCATGGATGCTTTGGGCATTGAGGATAATAGCTTTCAGGTCATGGCCTTTAGCGGCGATCATCTTCATCAACCGGTCCTTGAAGTAGCCGGCATTCGCAAAATACAGTTCCGAGTCGAAACGAAAAATCAGCAAATCATCGCGCTCAACGGCTTCGGGGAACCTGGAAACATTTCTGTAATGATCCGTGCCGGGCAACCTACCGAGCTGAGCGATATGAGGGGTGGCGCTGCGGTATATCAGAAATATCAGCGACAATACCACTCCTGTGAGGATGCCTGCAACGACTCCGAACAGTAATGTGACGATAAAAGTCACCACAAGCATGAGAAAATCCTTTTTACTGATCCTGTAAAGCCAGACAGGTATTTTGTAATCGATGAGCCCGAAAGCGGCAACAATGACGATCGACGCCAGGATAGCCTTTGGCAGATAATAAAACAGCGGGGTTAAAAACAGTAAGGTAATTCCTACCGCTACCGCACTGACCCATGAGGAAAGATTGGTATTTGCCCCGGCATCTACATTGACGGCCGTTCGGCCAAGGCCTCCGGAAACGGGAAAAGTACCGAATAATGACGCTGTGATGTTGGCGAGACCCAGCCCTGCCAGTTCTCTGTTTGCGACGATATCGTAATTCTGTTTCTTAGCCTGAATAGTCTTGGCAATTGAAACCGATTCCATAAACCCTACCAACGAAATAAGAAGTGCCAGCGGCAGAAGCCCGCTGATATCATTGATTCCTACCCTTGGCAAACCGACCGTAGGCAGGCCTGAGGGTATTGCGCCGACAATCTCAATGCCACGCTCCGGCAGATGAAACAGTGAAGTGACAATAATACCTATCACCACTAC
Organism: Cyclobacteriaceae bacterium; assembly: GCA_015492915.1. Taxonomy (GTDB): domain Bacteria; phylum Bacteroidota; class Bacteroidia; order Cytophagales; family Cyclobacteriaceae; genus JAAUQL01. Next base: position 15,163 of record WGED01000052.1, on the reverse strand, counting down.
TACCAGCGGACCGGGTAGCGACCGTTTGACCTTTTTCAGAGCCAATAATACCATAATTCCCATAGCTCCAATCAATACGGAAATCCATTGAATACTGTCTTTTTCGTGAATAATATTCCGGACAATATCGGGAATAAGATTGCTGTAAGGGATTTCTATATTAAACAGATGTTTAAGCTGGCTCAGGCCAATGATGATGGCTGCCGCTGATGTATAGCCACTGATTACCGGTCGTGAGAGAAAATTGACTATAAACCCGAATTTCACAATGCCAAACAACAATTGCAGTACGCCTGTCAATAAAGCGAGTAAGACGGCAAGATGCACATAATCATCGGTTCCGGGTGTAGCCAGGTTGCTTATGCCTGCCACAATCAACAGGGAGATCATTGCTGAAGGAGCCACCGACAGATGTCTGGAACTTCCGGCGAAAGAATAGACTACCTGTGGCAAAAAAGCTGCATACAAGCCAAAGATCGGCGGCAATCCCGCTATCAGGGCGTAAGCCATACTCTGCGGTATGAGCATGACGCCTACAGTAAGTCCCGCCCACAGATCACCCTTTAAATACGAACTTTGGTATTCAGCCAGCCACCCGAGCCATGGAATAATTTTCTTCAACTTCACTTGGTTAGCAATATATTCAGATCAGCAACATTAAGCGCTGCCATGAGAAACAGGTAAAATAATTTTCTAATCTAATGAATTTCAGGGAATTGATCAGAAAAAAGATTTGAAAGAGGTTTAAGCGCTTTCAGCTTCCGATTCCACTGAAGTCACAGGTTGCTCTTCTTCAACAGGCTTTTCTTCCCTCTTTTCGCTAAAGAATTTTTTCTGGAAAATTAATATGATGGTCACACCGACAAAAATGGATGCGTCGGCAATATTGAATATCGGCCAAAGCGACATGTATTCACCTCCAAAGATCGGTACCCAGTCGGCCACTCTCCCCTCCCAGATGTCGATGTAAAACATATCGATCACCTGTCCGTGAAACCATGGATTTACCGCTCCGGGAATCACATTGCCATCGAGTAAAACTCCGTAAAAAATACTATCGATCACATTGCCTATGGCACCACCGAGTATCAGGGCGATGCACCATATCATTCCTTTCGGAACACCCCTTTTCACCAGCACATAGAGATAAAAAGCAATGCCAAACATCGCTACAATACGGAAAATCGTCAGGATGAGCTTACCGAATTCGGAGCCGATCTGTAAACCGAATGCCATGCCCGGATTCACGGTATAATGGATTTTAAACCAATCGCCCAACACAGGTATCTCATTGCCGATTTCCATATTGTGGTATACCAGCATCTTGACCGACTGGTCAATAATGATTACCGCCAAAGCGAGTAAATAATATTTCAGATACTTCATACTTTTCCGTTCAATCCTGTGTTCAAAGATTTACAAAGTGCCCTACCCGGCAACCTCAAGATGAAGTTTTATGACAAAATCACCAATCTCTATCTCAGAGAAATTTTGTGCATCATCAACTATCTTTAACGAAAGGGCTTGCGTTTCGGTGCAAATATAATCTTTATTGCTTTCAATACTTTCTTTCACCAGGTCATCATCGGCAGCCACACTGATATTGATCTTGTCCTGCACATCCATATTCATATCCTTTCGCAGGTTCTGAATCCTGTTCACCAGATCACGTGCGATGCCTTCTTTTTTCAATTCAGGAGTGATATTGATATCAAGTGCTACGGTCAGACCTCCTTCGGTCACAACGGTCCACCCTGGAATATCCTCAGACTGAATAAGCAGATCATCATCACTCAATGTCACAGCCTCTCCGTCGAGGTTGAAGGTGATTTTTCCCTCTTTCTCATAGGAGGCTATTGCTTCCTGATCCATGGCGGCTATGAGTTTTGAGAGCTCCTTCATTTTCGGGCCGAACTGTTTGCCGAGTTTCCTGAAATTCGGCTTGGCTTTTTTTACTATGACTCCAGAGGTATTATCAACATATTCAATGGATTTGATGTTAACTTCATTTTTTATAATGTCTTCTACCTCTCTGATTTGTGTCCTGGTTTTTTCCGACAATACAGGTATCAGTATTTTCGACAAAGGCTGGCGTACCTTTATTTTATGTTGCTTGCGCAATGAATGCACCAGTGAAGATATTTGCTGAGCCAGCTTCATCTTTTCTTCCAGGTCCTTATCGATCAACTCCGGGTTGCTCTCCGGAAAATCGGCAAGGTGTATGGAATTTTTACCGTATTCTCCTTCCGAAGTCAGGTCGAGATACAGCTTGTCCATATAAAACGGTGCGATGGGGGCTGCCAACCGGGCCACTGTTACAAGGCAAGTATGGAGCGACTGATAAGCTGATTTTTTATCATCATTCAGTGCTCCCTTCCAGAAGCGTTTCCTGTTAAGCCGCACATACCAGTTGCTCAAATCGTTTATGACAAAACTCTGAATAGCCCTCGCCGCTTTGGTGGGTTCGTAATCTTCATAAGCCTCATCAACTTGTGCTACCAGGGAGTTAAGTCGTGAGAGGATCCAACGATCGCTCTCCGTGCGTTTATCCATGGGAATTTGATCATTTTTCCAATCAAATCCATCGAGGTTGGCATACAGGGCAAAGAAAGCATAAGTATTCTGAATGGTACCGAAAAACCGTCTCTGCACCTCTACGATACCATTGATATCAAATTTGAGGTTGTCCCATGGGTTGGCGTTGCTGATCATGTACCACCTCGTAGCATCCGGCCCGTGATCTGCAAGCGTCTTGAACGGATCGACTGCATTGCCGAGCCGTTTCGACATCTTGTTGCCGTCCTTATCGAGTACCAGCCCGTTGGCTATTACATTTTTATAAGCCACACTATCGAACAGCATTACCGCTATGACGTGCAGGGTAAAAAACCACCCTCTTGTCTGATCCACGCCTTCGGCAATAAAATCAGCAGGGAATTTCCGCTTGAAAATTTCCTGATTCTCAAACGGATAATGCCACTGGGCATAGGGCATGGCCCCTGAGTCAAACCACACATCGATCAAATCAGGCTCCCGCGTCATCTTTTTGCCAGAGGGAGAAACGAGATATATCTCATCAACATAAGGCCTGTGCAAATCGAAATTATCAGGAAGTTGCTCATTCATAAATCCCGATTCGATCGCTTTGGCTACCTCCTCCCTGAGTTCGGCAATAGAACCGATACACTTTTCCTCCTTACCGTCTTCGGTACGCCAGATAGGCAGCGGCGTGCCCCAATAGCGGGACCGACTCAGGTTCCAATCCACGAGGTTTTCGAGCCAGTTGCCAAATCTCCCTGTTCCCGTCGAGGGAGGCTTCCAGTTGATAGTCTTATTAAATTCAACAAGTTTGTCTTTAAAAGCAGTCGTCCTGATAAACCACGAATCCATAGGATAATACAACACAGGCTTATCCGTACGCCAGCAGTGCGGGTAGGAGTGAACGTATTTCTCAACTTTAAAGGCTTTGTTTTCCTCTTTGAGCTTGATAGCGATTAAAACATCCGTGGACTTGTATTCAGGGTCATTTTCATCGGCGTCCGTATAATTTTTGACATACATCCCCGCAAAATCCGTGATCTCTTTTACAAATCGCCCCTGCTTATCAACAATAGGCACCTCATTTCCGTTTTCATCCCTGACCATCACCCCGGGGACGTTGTGTTGTACGCTCACACGATAGTCGTCAGCACCGAAGGTCTTGGCAATGTGCACAATTCCGGTTCCGTCTTCAGTCGAGACGAAGTCTCCGGCCAGTACCGTGAGCGCGGGAGGTTTCAGCGGAACATACGGTAATAATTGCTCATACTCCATGCCCACCAGGTCGGAACCCTTGAAAGAATCGATGATTTTCCATGGGATTTTCTTATCACCCGGTTTATAATCCTCAAAGCTGAGGCCCTCCGAATCTTTATCAAAAAAGGCCGGAACCCTGTCCTTGGCAAGGATCACATTGATGGGTTTGCATGTGTATTGATTAAAAGTCTTAATCTTGACATAATCAATATGCTCGCCAACAGCCAGCGAGTTGTTGGCAGGCAAGGTCCATGGCGTGGTTGTCCAGGCAAGGAAATAATCATTCTCCGTACCTTTTACCTTAAACTGCGCAACGAGGGAGGTATCCTTAATATCGCGGTAGGCGCCAGGCATATTCAATTCATGAGAGCTAAGGCCTGTACCGGCAGCAGGCGAATACGGCTGTATGGTATAACCCTTATAAAGCAAACCTTTCTCATAAAATCGCTTAAGCAAATACCAAAGCGTTTCCATGTATTTGGTATCGAAAGTAATATAGGGGTGGTCGAGATCGATCCAGTATCCCATTTTCTCTGTCAGATCATCCCATTCGTTTTTGTACTGCATTACAGCTTCCCGGCATTTGCGGTTGTACTCTTCCACGCTGATCTTCTTGCCGATATCTTCTTTTGTAATACCGAGCTGCTGTTCGACCTGCAGTTCAACGGGTAAGCCATGCGTATCCCAACCGCCCTTTCGCTCAACCTTGAACCCCTTAAATGATTTATAGCGGCAGAAAATATCCTTCACAGCCCTGGAGATGACATGATGAATACCGGGTGTCCCATTGGCAGACGGAGGCCCTTCATAAAAAACCCATTCCTCGCCCTCCCGGCGTTTTTTTAATGACTCATTGAAAATTTCATGCTTTTTCCAATGGGCAAGCATCTCCTCGCCCACTTGTGCCAAACTCAGATTCTTATATTCTCTGTATCTCACTTCAAAAAGTCTTTTTCTACGAAAATTTAATTTGCTTTTTTTATGATCTCCACTTCTGGTTCCTCTACCTGTATTTTCTCCAAATCAATCTCCTCGTCCTCATCCTCCTGGTAAAACTCTTCGTAATTTTCAATGAGAGGATGGAGGTCTTTCTTACGCTTGCCGTCATCAAAGATCATGAGCAGGGATGGCAGCACCACCACATTGGTGAGCATGGCGATCAACAGGGTGGTGGATGTGAGTACGCCAAGCATGGTCGTGCCGATAAAGTCTGAAAAACTAAAGATTATAAAACCGAAAAAGAGGATGATCGATGTGTAAATCATACTGGCGCCCGTCTCCCTGATGCTCTTACTGACAGCTAACGGCACAAAAAAATTATTAGCGAACAATTCCTGCCTGTACTTGGCCAGGAAATGGATAGAATCATCGATCGAAATGCCAAATACGACACTGAATATCAAGACGGTGCTCGGCCGGAGGGCAACGTCGAAATAACCCATCAGGCCGGCCACGACGATGAGGGGAATGATATTGGGGATCAAGGATACCAGTACCATTTTTGTGTTTTTGAAAAGAATCCCCATGATGACGGCGATAATCAGGAAAGCAAAAATGAGGCTTTTCTTCAGGTTTTTTACCAGAAATTTGTTGCCCTTGACAAACAGCAGAGTTGTGCCCGTCGCCTTGGCCTCAATTCCGTTTTTAGTGAACACCTCCTCGATCTTCCTGTTGACAACATTGTCGAGGAGCGAATCAAGCCTGATGGAACCGATATCGGCCACCTTTAGCGATATCCGCATTTTTTGCTTGTCCTTATCGACAAATGATTTCAAAAAAGAAGTCTCTTCATTGTTCCCTGTCAGATAGCGCAGGATAAAGTTCCTGTCAGCTTTTGAGGGCAAGCTGTAGTAATTCGGGTTGTTGTTGTAAAAAGCCTGCCTGGCTGCCTTGAACAGGCTGATGATCGAAACAGGTTTCGACAAGTATTTCTGCTCTGACAGAAACTGTTCGAATTCATCCACCTTTTTCAAAAAACTTTGCTTCAGGATACCTTTTTTCTTGCCGGAGTCCACAATGATCTCAAGGGGCATGATCCCGCTGAAATTTTCTTCAAAAAAAGCGAGGTCTTTCTTCACCTGGCTGTCTTCCGGGACATCATCAACAATATAGGTGATCGCTCTCAGCTTCAAAAGCCCGAGAAAAGCCACAATTACAACCAAGCCGGTGACCGTAAGTACTCTGTACCGATGGCGGTGCACCAGCAGATCAAGGCCCGTAAGCGCCTGATCCATCAGCTTAAATTTCAGATGCTTCAACTGTTTACCGTTGGGTACAGGCAGGTAGCTGAACACCGCTGGAATGAGTATTATACTCACGATAAAGGTGGCCATTATATTTATACCGGCAACAAGCCCGAATTCCTTGAGATCCTTGATACCGGTAAAAAGTAATACCAGAAAACCGACTGCCGTCGTGGAATTTGTGATCAGTGCTACGATACCTATCTTTCTCACTACATGGCTCAAAGCCCTTGCTTTATTACCGTGCAGAGAGATTTGCTGATGATATCTGTTGAGAAGATAAACGCTGTTGGGTATGCCGATAACCACAATGATGGGTGGTATCAGGCCTGTGAGAATGGTGATTTTATATCCCAGGATACCGAGTGTGCCCATAGACCACACCACAATTACCAAAATGATGATCAATGGAAAAACGACCGCATCCCACGATCTGAAAAAAAAGAGCAGGATCATGGCTGTCACCAGCAGAGACATCCAGAGAAACATCTGCAATTCAACCCGCACTCCGCCGCTTACCTCGGTTCTGATATATGGAAGCCCTACATAGTGCAATTCGATTCCGGTCGATTCTTCAAACGCATCGGATACCAATTCGATATCCTTAATAATCACATCACGCTTTTTCGAATTTAAAACTTCTTTATCGATGGTGAGCAATATGAAAGTGGCGCCATTCTCCCTGTTGATGATCTGGTCACTGTAAAATCGCTGATTCAGTGCATAATTGAGCAGGCTGTCAAGCTGAACCTGATCATCGGGAACTTCTGTGAATATCGGCTCAAGACGGAATTTTTTGTTTTTCGAATCCTTAACCAGCGTTTTGAACAGCGGTATAGAGACAACTTGCGTAACACCGTTTATTGAAGCAAGCTCATCACTAAGGTATTTAAAGCGACGGAAATTCACCGGAGTGTAAAGGGAAGAATCTCTGAGCCCTATGCCGACAACGTTGGCGTCTTCACCAAATTCCTGTTTGAATTTCTCAAAAACCTGCATATCGGGATCCTCCCTGGGAACCGGAGTGAAGAAGGTGTAGGTAAACTGAACATCCTTCGCATGGTACCCCATAAAGACCGTAACAAGACCCAGAGTTATGATCAGGACTAAGCGGTATTTAAGTACAATATGTGATAGTCTGGTCCACATCGCAAAACAAGGGGCAAAGGTAATCAAATTATCAATTTTAAATAATAAACATCTCCTTGTTTATCGGATGTTCTCAATAAAAATCCTGCCACGAAATGCCTGTAACTAAATGAAATACCTGGAAGCCATGCCGGACATCCGGCATGACAATTCAGTGATTTTATCACTACCGTTATCGGCCGGTTGTTTTTCCAGGTCTTGCATGAAAATTAAGATGTGGAGTAACTCAATTGTTATGCCACGTGAGAAATTTGGAAAATAACAGTTTTACATTCTGCAAATACCCATTCAAGTGGTATTTTCCATGTATCCCTTGGAAAAATCCAATGTAAGGAACGTCAAAAATTACAAAGAAAAATTGCCTCATATTCATTATGGGGACATTCTTGACGTGTACTGAAAGATTCTTTTTTTATATACGGCAGTGCTTAAGTTATATTTGATCATCTTTTTTTATCTATATCAAAGCGCCGACAAAAATGAGGGGTCAGATTTTGATTTTTAGTATCATGGCATTATTGGCATTTTCCCATGCCGACGCACAACGATATAGAAACCAAAGCAACCTCGGTTATGAGGAAATGGTGAAATTTATCGCCTGGAAAAACGGAGACATTGTCGAATTCAACTGGGAGATCAAAAGTACAAGAAACATTGCTCACATAGAGTTGAAGAAGGGAAATATCAATGCCAATTCGATCGAATGGGAGACCGTGAAAGAAATCAAGGATGATGAGAAAAAATATGTGGACTACCTGCCTAATCTAGGCAAAGTTTTCTATAAACTTATTGTGATCGATGATTCCGGGAAAGGGATAGAATACGACCCGATCTTCAAAGTGAAAAAGGGGGCAACTTCCCTGCTCTGAAGATACCTTGAATAAATTGTGTTATTGTCAAACCATAAATGCCGGTGATCCCGGCATTTTTTATTGGGCATGCAACATTTACCTGGTTCGGATCTGGTTTCCAAAAAAGATGGCATTCATAAACAACCTGTTGGTACCATACCAAAACGCCCTGAAATTATAATTGTCAACCAGACAGATCACTTTGCCCTGACCATAGCCTGAAATACTGACTGCAGGGCTCTCGCTGATAAGCTGAAGGTTTTTATCTGATATATAACCGCTGATCAATGCATTTTCATCATAATGAAATGGATTGGCAACCGGGCCTGAAGGCTCAAGCGCAAGCGTGCCACGCTTAAAAACAGGAATTGTCGATTTGGAATACCCATAGGCAAGCGGATGGGTAAGGTCCAGTTTCATGGAAAGTATCACTCCCCCTATACGCTGGGCGCCTCTCATTTCGGGTATATCGGCATATTCCACCACGCTAACGGTATCAGGGCTTAGTTTCTTGAATTTCAGTTTAGCGATATTCAGTTTCTCCACAAACCGAAGGGCATCACGCCAGGCGATCAAGGTGCCACCGTCTTTTACCCAATTCTTTATCCGCTCCTGTCCTGCGGCGTTCATGCTTCCATAGCCGCCTGATGGCATGAGTAATATATTGTACCTGTTCAGTTTCACATAATTCAGATTATCCGTACTGATCATGGTGACATGCATATCGTAACGCTGGTCGAGCAAATGCCAAACTTCTCCCGCACCATAACTACTGACGCCATCACCCGTGAGTATGGCGATCACAGGCTTTTTGATTGCTGCAAAATTATTGCTGCCCAGATCGACCCCGTCAGGAGTGAGTCCTGTCGTTACTGCTCTTGCCGTCACATGATATTTCCTTAGTAATTTCATTAAAATCTCATGGACGCTGTCCAGATTTACAGTTTGTATTCCGGCCGGGACGAGCAAGCTCCCCCTTTCAAATCTTTCACCTGAACTAAGCGTGAAATCTTTCCCGGCAACCCTGACCTTTATATCCTTTTTCAATAATGCAGACAAAACGGCAGGTGCATAATACTGATCCCAATCAATAATCCAGGCATATCTGCCATTCCCGGCCACACCACCCTCAGGCAGTTTCAGCTCATGAATTTCCTCCCCCTTTTCAAGCGATCCGCCATCATCAACCCATGCAATATCTACGTGGTAAGAGAGGTCAAAATTCCATGCAGACACATCATAAAACAGGCTGTCTTCAAAAGTAGTACGGCGCTCAAAAATTGCCTTGATCAATAAATTTTGAGGTTGATGGAGAGGGATCACATAACTTTTGCCGGAAGGAAATATCTTCTCTCCATCATTAAAATCCTGTTTAAGACTGTTCATTTTTATTTTGTGCCTGAGTAAAGTCTGACCGAGTAAAACAGCTCTTGCAGGATCATCGGTCGATGCTATGACAATCGCACGATTTTTATCCTCCTTTGCCGACAAAGCCTGCCTGAAGAATTTCTGCTGATAATCCAGCAACTCTTTTCGCAGGTTGAGTCCTGCATCGATGGTCGAAAGCGATACAATGAACTGGTTCTTAATCGTAAAAGGAAAGGAGAGGAGACCGTTTTGTGTTTCGCGAAGATGCCCGCGTGATGAGGCTTGCTCAAACAGGATACCGATGCCGCCCTGAATATCCGGATATGTGGAGCCTTTGCCGAAATAAAAGTCATCAAATGATTCTCTTGTATAATAAAGTCTTTTTTGCTTGTCGAGGGCTGCGGCATGAAACTGAGCTATTTTGGCGGTGAGTGCTTCATTCTCTATGGGAATCAGGGGATTTTTTCTCGATGGAATGCCCGGCTGAAAAAAGAATGTGGCATTACTGCCCATCTCATGGTGATCGGTTTGAATATTGGGCATCCATTCATGATAAAGTTTTATTCGTCCGATTGATTCGGGATGCTGCGCCGGCAGCCAGTCCCTGTTCAGGTCGAACCAATAATGATTGGTGCGGCCGTTCGGCCAGTTCTCCCTGAATTCCCTGCCGTTAGGATCAGGGTTCAGGTTTTTTGATCTGTGCTCATTGGTCCAGGTGGAAAACCGTTGCAAGCCGTCCGGATTGAGTGATGGATCTATGAGAATTATGCAATTATCAAGGACGTTTTCAATTGCATCCCCCTCCGCAGCCGCAAGAAAATAGGCCACGAGCATGGAAGCATTTGCCCCGCTCGATTCATTGCCGTGCACACTGTATCCGAGCCTGATGATCACAGGCATATCCCCGGTGTCAGGGTCATTATCAGGATCGCTGTCAGTGAGCTTCAGATGTTCTTCCCTTATGTCTTCAAGCCTGCGCTGATTCCTCTCGGAAGTGATGATGACATTCAGCAGCGGCCTGTATTCATAGGTTTGTCCGAAACGCTCTACTCTCACCCTTTTTGAGGCCGTCCCCAACTCGTAGAAAAAGTACACCAGTTTGTCATGGGTCACCTGCCACTCTCCCACCTCATGACCAATCACCGATTTCGGGGTCGGGATATTTTCATCATAGCTGATGCTGTCAGGTAAATAATAACTCAGGTCAACCTGGCCGAAAGCCCGGGAAACCGGAATTAATCCCATGATAAAGGGAAGTAATTTTCTCAATGCGATAATCTTCATATTTTTCTTCAGATCAGCTTGGCTTGTGTGTTTATCCATCGTTCGGGCACCTCACCCCTGGTCGCAGTCTGATAGTCCGAATAACTGCACGGCACAATCAGGTTTCTTTCATAGGCAAAATTGCTGTGAGGATAAGGCACTTCCATCCACCATTTTTCGCTCAGCTTACTTTTGTAAAACACTATGCTCTCGGGTCCGGAAGGCATAGACACGACAAATCGGAGGTAATCGTTCCCCCTGAAATTTTGCTCACCCTTTCTATGATAGAATCCCTCTATAAAATACCATATCATCGTAGCCACGACTGCAGCCGTCTTTTTGTGCTCATCATCCGATAAGGGATCGTATTCATAAAATCCTGCCGAACTCAATTTTTCATTCAATCCGGCGTACCAGCAAATCTGGCAAGCTTCTTCGCCGGTTAGACCGAACGGCTGGGCATTCTTACTGCCGGGAGCATCGGAAGACTTAATGGCTGTAATATCAAATGTCATCAGGTCCGCATCACGGATGATCGGCTCCATGTCTGGCAGGTATTGCCGCATATGACCCAGACGGTAGGCTTCGAAATAAAGCTTCTCCAGCACTGCCATCGTCTCATTATCGATCAAATACGATTGATAGGCCAATTGATACAAGGTAAAAAGAAAGTTGGGCTCATGCAGCAACAATTTATGCAGATGATTGGTCCTCGTCACATGCTCCCCCTTATCATCAATATCAAGAAAAGCATCCACATTGAGCAAAGACACGAGCTTATCGAGTGTCTCGTAAGCGCGATACTGACCAAATGTGTAATCATGCGTACCCCCCATGATAACCGGCAACACATCCTGCTGTATGAGTGCTGAACAAACCTCCATCAGGCGGTTGTGACTCTCGGAAACATCCATGCCTTTCCGCAGATTTCCAAGATCAACTATCTTGTATTGCCCAAAGCCCTTTTTCAAACGGTAAAGCTTTTTCCTAATCTCGTCAGAAGCGGTAGTATCACCATAGTCCTCTTCCAGGCCCGCTATCTGTTCTATTCCGATAAGGGCAATATTGGCCCCTTTATAATCAGGCTGCCGCTCTTCAAAAACATGAATATTCTGATAAAAAGACGTCGGGTCATCAATCCCCTCAGACACAGCTTCATCAACAGGAGAGAAAAATATCTTTAAATCCATAACAAGTTAAATTGCTATTAATTTTAAATAAAAAAGGGAGAAAGTCAACCTTTCTCCCCCTTCAGGTCTGAGGTCTTTAACCTCCGAAGTCGTCAAACCGTACATTCTCCGGCGGCACTCCAAGCTCATCCAGCATCTTGGTTACGGCTGCATTCATCAGCGGTGGCCCACAGAGGTAATATTCAATTTCTTCCGGCTCAGGATGTTTACTCAGGTACTGATCATAAAGCACCTGGTGGACAAATCCGACGAAACCGTCGCCCTCAGCATCAGTATTTTCTTTTACCTTCCAGTTATCTTCCTCCAGCGGTTCCGAAAGTGCTATATAAAATCTGAAGTTCGGAAACTCCTCCTCCAACTCCCTGAAATGATTCACATAAAACAATTCTCTCTTCGAGCGTCCACCATACCAATAAGAAACTTTTCTGTTGGTCTTTTGTGTCTTAAAAAGGTGGAATATCTGTGATCGAAGCGGTGCCATACCGGCCCCACCTCCTATATATACCATCTCAGCGTCAGACTCATTAATGAAAAATTCTCCGTAAGGACCTGAAATGGTCACTTTATCTCCCGGCTTTCTGCTGAAAATATAAGAGCTGCATATCCCCGGATTTACATCCATCCATTTACCGGCTGCCCTGTCCCATGGAGGAGTGGCGATTCTGATATTGAGCATGATTATGTCTCCCTCGGCAGGATAATTGGCCATGGAATAAGCCCTGAATATCTCCTCGTCATTTTTCATTTTGAGGTCCCAGAGATTAAACTTATCCCAATCGGGCCTGTACACATCTTTAGGATGGTGAAGCTCGGGGTGCGGTGTAATGTCGATATCCTTGAAATCCACCTCGATCGGTGGCACATCGATTTGAATATATCCGCCCGGCTTGAAATTCAGGTGTTCGCCCTCCGGCAGCCTCACTTTAAATTCCTTTATAAAAGTGGAAACATTGTAATTGGAAATAACCTCGCATTCCCACTTCTTGATGCCGAAAACCTCTTCGGGGATATGAATCTTCATATCATTTTTCACCTTCACCTGGCATGCAAGGCGAACATGCTCTTTTTGCTCCTTGCGGCTCAGGTGCCCTACCTCGGTTGGCAACACATCGCCGCCACCCTCTTCTACTACACATTTACACATCCCGCACGTGCCTCCGCCACCGCAAGCTGACGGTAAAAATATTTTGTTGTTTGCCAGCGTAGAAAGCAAAGTGGAACCTGCAGATGTAACGAGAGATTTATCCTCATCATCATTGATTATGATTTTCACATCGCCGGTCTGCACGAGCTTCGATTGGGCAAATAGCAGTATCAACACCAGCAGCAGAATCACTGCCGTAAAAGCTATGATGGAACTTATTATTACTGTAGTCATTTAAAATTATTTCTAGTGGTCCTGTACTAAAATAAAGTGCAAATATATCATTAATAAAATGTTTTTTAATGCATATCAAAAAAATTTATGCACACCCCCAAGATGGAAATTATCACATAAAATCACTTTAAAAAATACCATGAAAAATGAATGATTTTTTACCTACTGCAACATGTGAAGCAATGTGGCGATCTTCGTTTTAAGATGCCGCCTGTCAACGATGAAATCCACAAAACCGTGCTCAAGTAAAAATTCAGAACTTTGAAATCCTTTTGGCAGGTCTTTTCCTATGGTCTCTCTGATCACCCTCGGTCCGGCAAACCCGATCAGTGCGTTGGGCTCTGCAATATTAAAATCGCCAAGCATGGCAAATGAGGCCGTAACACCGCCTGTGGTCGGATCAGTAAGCACCGAAATAAAAGGTATGCCCGCCTCATCGAGCAAGGCCAGCCTCGCGGAGGTTTTCGCCATCTGCATCAATGAATAGCCTGCCTCCATCATGCGTGCACCGCCCGACTTTGACACCATGATAAAAGGCTTATTTTTATCGAGGCTGTGGTCAATGGCCCTTGCTATTTTCTCACCAACTACTGAACCCATTGAACCGCCTATAAAAGTAAAATCCATCACACCGATGGTCACGTCAATTTCATCCAGTTTGCCGTAAGCAGTGCGCACGGCATCTTTCAAATGGGTTTTTTTCTGAGAGGCCTTTATTCGCTCAGGATAAGATTTTGTGTCAACAAACTTGAGCGGGTCGGCCGATACCATATTTTTATCCAGCTCCGTAAACTTCCCCTTGTCAAAGAGAATCTCAAAATACTCCTTAGAGCCAATCCTTACATGAAAATCATCATCAGGACATACGTAAGCATTGTTTTTGAGCTCGCGGATATGTATGATCTTGCCGCGCGGGGTCTTGAACCATAAACCGTCCGGAACATCTTTTTTATCTTTGGTGGGTGTTTGGATTCCTTTTATTTTCCTCTGAAACCAGGCCATGTCGGAATTGTCTTTTAGTCAATAACAAATATATCCATTATTTTTAACAGGTCAAGAAATGCTGTTTCAGCACTGTTCCGGTGACCTATTCCTTTACTTCTTCATAGTCAATATAATCACCTTCCTTGTCACCGATATGAGAACTGTGTTTGTTTTTACCTTTGCCGGGGGCATAATCAATCTTTATTTCACCCTCCTTCCTCTCATCAAACCCTCTACTGCGCGAAGGGCCTTGCCGCCCACTGCTCACCACCCTGACCAAAATATGCCCGATCGTTTTGAGCAGATAATAAAAGACAAGCGCAAACAGTATGAACTTTAATAAAAATCCCATGAGCAATCAGCGGCTTAAATACAGGTTTCTTTCGGAATAAATATTCATAAAATAATCATCGAGCAAGTCATCAATAAAATAAATCGATTCTCCGGTAGATTTCATCTCAGGTCCAAGCTCCTTGTTCACATTCGGGAATTTATTGAATGAGAAGACAGGCTCTTTGATCGCATAACCTTTTTTATAAGGCTTGAATATAAAATCTTTCACTTTCTTTTCCCTCAGCATGACCTTGGTGGCGTAATTCACATAAGGCTCTTTGTAAGCCTTACAAATAAAAGGTACGGTGCGCGATGCGCGTGGGTTGGCCTCGATCACATAAACCTTGTCGTCTTTGATGGCAAACTGGATGTTGATGAGCCCCACAGTATTAAGCGCCAGAGCAATTTTTTTGGTATATGCTTCCATCTGCTGAACTATGAAATCGCCCAGATTGTATGGCGGCAGCACTGCAAATGAATCGCCGGAATGTATGCCGGCTGGCTCGATGTGCTGCATGATGCCAATGATGTACACATCTTCTCCATCACAAATGGCATCAGCTTCAGCTTCGATAGCTCCTTCGAGAAAATGATCAAGCAAGACCAGGT
>WGED01000051.1 GCA_015492915.1 Cyclobacteriaceae bacterium | reverse complement strand
TGAAAAACAGATGGTTTTTCATGAAATAGTTAGTTAGAAGGTATGGTCTTGCTCTGTCAGCATCCGCATGAAAAAAGGTTTATAATTTTTCGAAACAGGAATTGTTTCCTCTGGATAGTCCTTGATCGTCAGTGACAATCCCTGGTTGTTTCTCATGGTCACGGCCAACTTTTTAATGTTGACCATATAAGAACGATGGCACCGCTTGATGGGAAAAGCATCAAGTTCCTGTTCAAGCCTTTTCATGGTAGTGCGGACCAGTTCCTTCCTCACCTTGTCATCTTTAAGATAAAAGACGGCAACATAGTTATCCGCAGATTTCAGGAACAGGATCTGATCAAGGTCGATGGCCATGTGCAGTTCGCCGTTTTCATCCATGATCTTCACGAGATGGTTGCCCGCATTGAGCATCTCTTTGATGTTTTCGCCTTTTTGGGTAGTGTGGAGATAAAACAGTACCCCCGCATAGGGGATGATGATAACCAGGATGATGTATTTGAATGAGAGAAACAGTTCATTCCACATATCGGCACCGCGTAGATTTGTATTACCATAGATGAAATACATCACCAACGACAACAAAATCACCTCAACCAAAAACCAAAGAATAAAATCCCGGACTTTCACTACCTTAAGCTTAAATACTTTGTTCATCAGCAACTGGCTGATACCCAGCACCGCCATGCCGATAATGCCAAAGCTTGATAATATGATAAACAAGGGAATTTTTGACCCGGCATACCATCGGTCTACATTAAAGGGCAGGTACATGTTCATGAAAAAGATGACGTATAAGCCGGTGACGATAACGAGCAGTAAGCGATTTTGGCGCCTGTCGAGGAGATGAAATGGCCGGTTGAGAAATTCTTTGAGCACGCAACAGATGTGTTTGGCGATTTTAGCGTTCAATACTACTAATAAAAATCAAAGTATAAAACAGCCTGGCGGGATTGATTTGTAATTCACATCACACTCTCACTCTCACCCTCACTCTCACTCTGAATTATCCGGTTACTAAAACGATCCTTTGTTGATTAATGAAATAGGAGTATTATGCGAAAAAGTCGATATAATCACTTATTTTTACTCCAGTTTTTAAAATGAATTTAAATCAATACCTCATGTTCTCAATATTTACTTTTCAGGCAGGTGTTTTGAATAAATATTTAAAAACCGTGCGCAATTTTTCAGCATGGATTTTAACCGTTTTCTCATTGATGTTTATTGCAAATATAAATGCGAATGCGCAGCTTTCCATTACATCAACGGACACCCCCTTTACGATTGATTTTGACAATACTGTTTCCGGAGTGAATAACGGTCAATTTACAGGGAGTGGTTTCACGACAAGCCCTGGTACGGGTCAATTGAACTCAAATGCTTTTTCGGTATTGGGACTTTCTGATGGAGATTTACTTTTTGGAGGCACCGGAACTACAGGTGATTATGCGAGGGGAGATACTACAGGTGGCGTAACTACAGGCGGAATATATGCTTTTACCGTCGCTACAGGAAACAATATTTTGGGTTTTCAACCCTCAGATGCAGATATGACTCCTGGTGAAATAATTTTAAAAATAACCAATAACTCTGGGGTATCTGCATCTTCTATTAAAGTGGAATACAATATATGGGAATTGAATAACAGTACTGGTCCCAGATCAACGTCGTTAACTTTTTCATACTCTCCCGATAATTCAACCTATACTCCTGTCCCAAGTGTTGACTTTACTACCGGTGATGCTGCTGATTTTCCGCCTCAATGGAAATCTCCATCTTCTACACATTTAAAGGTTTTTATCATTGATCTGACAGGTTCAGAATTGAATAATGGGAGTAGTTTTTATTTAAAATTTTCTACCAATGATAACGCCGGTACAACAGGTGACCGAGATGAACTAGGCATTGATGATATAAAGATCACTATAAACCCAACTAATGATAGTGACAGCGAAGCTACTGTTTATTCAACATACCAGGAACCGAGCGGTTTGATTTCATCTTTAGCGAACAATAGTTCTACTCGCAGAATTGTATTTTATTTTCAAATATCAGATACGGGTTCTTCAGACGGACTGCCGACGAATGTTGAAACAGTGCGATTTGTTCCCAATACAACCAATGAAAGCTGGAGCACTCAAATACAGGGTGCAATATTAAGTGATGGGACTAATAATTACACACCGCAGACAGTTGACATTACTGATACGTATATGGATTTGACATTCTCTGAGGGGACTCTTTCGGTAGGGAATGGTCAAACGTTACCGCTACGACTAGAAATATATTTAAATTTAACCGGTATTGTGGATGGAGGTAATTTGGATTTTAAAATAACCAGCTCATCTCATGGATTTACAGCATACCCATCCGGTTCCTCGTTTACAACGACCTTCCCCTCTGATATTACTTCGAATCAATTTACGATAGATGTCAGTGCCACTGAATTAAGATTTGTCACTCAACCGATCAATACTAATACCTATGAAGCGATGGCTGCCGACGTGTCTGTCGAAGCAACGGATGCGAACGGCAACAGGGACCTTGATTTTATTGATGCAGTCGATCTGTCCTCAAGCGGCACCATGACCGGCGACCCGATTTCAGTGACTGCCTCCTCAGGCCTGGCCACCTGGCTACAAAGCACAGATTCGATTGTGCATACCGTGGGTGGCACAGGGTTGACCTTAACCGCCAGCTCAGGCACCCTGACAAGCGTTGTATCCAATACATTTGACATTATCCAGACAGCCGACAGGCTGGCATTTACTTCTCAACCGACTGTCGGTCAGATGAACAAAGTAGTTGGTCAAATTACCGTGAGTGCTTTAAAACCGGATCTTTCAGTAGATACCACTTTTGCCAAGAATATTACGATCAGTAAAGACTCCGGGCCTGGGAATGTCTCTGGAACGCTGACAAAAGCTGCGGTAAACGGAGTAGCTGTTTTTGATGATATTCAGTTCGATTTGGCCGGGGATTATACTTTGTTAGCTTCTTCTGAGTCATACATGACAACAGCGATATCAGATACAATTAATATCCGTCAGTTTTATGAAGATTTTGCATCGTGTCCTCCGGCAGGCTGGTTATCTGTTCTTATCAGTGGCAATAGCTGGTCTTGCGGATCGGGCTATGCTTCAGTCAGCGGAATTGGTGCTTCCAGTCCGACAGAAGCATGGTATATTATGCCATCCATCGATTTCAGTACCATGAGCAATCAGGTGTTGTCATTTGATTCATGGACGAGCGGTACCGACACCAACCACCCGCGACTTGAAGTGATGTATTCCACCGATTATACGGGTAGCGGCAACCCCAATGTAGCTACATGGACGAGTCTGGTATTCAGTCCTCCGGTAGAGAATTCGGCGACATGGGCGCCGTCAGGGCTGATCAATTTGTCCGGCGTCACCACGCCGGCCTACATAGCCTTTAAGTACACGTCTTCAGGCACTGCATCAGGCAGTGCTACCGAGTGGAGAATCGACAATGTGCTCATTACCGAAGACGGCTGCACGGCCCCTGCCGTTCAGGCTACCAATCTTACTTTTACAGGCATTCAGGCAACACAAATGACGCTAAACTGGAATAATGGGGACGGTACCGGTAGGTTGGTCGTTGCCAAGCAGGGTAGCGCACCGGCAGAGATACCCGCTGACGGAACAAATTACGCGGCCAATGCTGCTTACGGTACAGCCGGAACAGAGATAGGTACATCATTTGTTGTTTATAAGGGCAACGGAAATACCGTAACCGTAACAAACCTCACACAGGACTCAACATACCACTTTGCTGTTTATGAATATAACTGTGATGCCACAAGCCCGACTTTCAATACCACCAATCCGGCTATCGGCAGCCAGGCCACCAATGCTTCCGATATCATTGCCGACGCATCATTTACCTATTCCGAATTGAACGATTACGGCAATTATGCAGGCATCAACGGTTTGACGCCCACCAATTCGAAAGCGGTATTCGGGCTGACTGTTAGGGATGGTGGTGCTACCAATGCCACGGATGGTTTGTCCACCACACTAACGTCCATCACTTTCAGTACGAACGGATCGGGCGCCATTAGGGCGGCGGCTCTTTTTGACTCGGGAAACAATAACATTGCGGAAAAAACGGTGAACGGCACCACAGAATTCACTTTGGATAATTTCACGCATGTCGTAGCCGACGGCACAAACAGCAATATCGTTCTCCGGGTTACTTTTGAGGATGGCGTGACAGACAATGAACAAGTCGTCTTTACCGTTACCGCTGCTACAGCCGACCCCGCAGGCACGGTATTTTTTGCTCCCGATGCCGGTGGTGCACAAAGCTCGACGACTTCACCGGACAATACCCTGCGTGTAACAGCGAGTTCATTGGCTTTTGTCAGGGTGCCTACTTCAACAATTCCTGTTGATATGGCCTTTACTATCGAGGTGGAAGCTATTGACAGCCGGAACAGCCGTGATCTTGATAAAAGTCTGACCATTTCGAAGTTATTGGGTAGCGGTAATTTGTCAACTGCAGGATTTACCCAAACCACCGGTTTAGGAACAGCACTCTGGAACGATTTGCAATATGATGTTGAAGAAGATATTGTTCAGTTTCGCATTACGGATGGAGTTTCTTTGATACTGGATACTGATACACTCCGATCGAGAAGGGCATTTACGGAATTTTCATTTACAGGAGCTAATGGAGATGAAACAACCTATCCGCCGGATTATCAGCCGGTCAATGTGACCATAAATAATATTTCAAGAGGAACCGGCATTACGGCGACAGTGCTTTCAGATGCTTTCAATGCGAGAAACTGGCCTGACAGTGTTACAGGGTTTCAGGGAGATAGTTATTATGAAGTGATTATTACGGCAAATTATGGGTACAGTTTTAATTTGACAGGCATTGAACTTGATCATAGAAAGTCTGCATCAGGGCCTCCTGATTGGGAAGTGAGGTCGAGCATCAATAATTTTAGTAGTAATTTAGGTGGCTTTCAACAAACAATCGGAGATGGTATATGGAACAGGAATACCTACCTGGATTTTGGAACGACAATCCAGGGTGTTACCTCGGATACTATACGAATATATGCCTATAATTCAACTAGCGGACTTGGGACCTGGGGAATCGACAACTTAAGAATTTACGGTGTTGCATCCGATATCCAGGCTCCTTCCTTTGTCACGGGATATCCGAAATTTGATAGTGTAGCTGTCAATGGATTTGACCTGGTTGTTAATCTCGATCAGGCTGGAACTGCCTATTATGTCGTACAGGACACTGCACTTGTTGCTCCTACCCAGTCACAGGTTTTAGCAGGACAGGACGGATCGGGAAATCCGGCCGTCGCCGCTGACACTATCGGTGTGCAAGTTGATTCGACAGATGTTTATGAGCGGGTGCGGGGATTGGCTTCTGCCACAGTTTATGATGTATATTATGTGCTGGATGACGGTGTCAATCAAAGTACGGTTTTTCAACAATCTGATGTTCCCACAGCAGATATCGATGTTGATTTTGTGGCAGCTACGCAGCCCGGTGGTAATACCATCCCGTCTACCTCAGACAATTCTGCAGACTCTGTAGCTGTGTTTAGTTTCAGCATCAGTGATGCTGGCACCAATGATGGTGCACCAACGCACGTAAGGAAGCTTAGAATAACAAAAGGAGCCAATAATACAGTGGCAGACTGGAGTACGGTGATTGGTGGTGTGAGGGTGTATAACAACACTGAATCGACAATTGTTAATCCCGGCAGTGTTACTATTTATGCCGATTCGATTGTGTTGACTGGTTCAATGGGAACTTTGACTATTGCGGATGGCGCCAGCGTGCAATTGACACTTTTTGTATGGCTTACGAGCAGTGTAACAGATAATGATAGTCTTCAGTTTGCCATCGGAGGGACTGCTTCAGGTAATGAAACCGATGAGATAGGGTCTCAATTTCAGTCAACACTTACTACGCTCACTTCAAATACATTCAGTATTGACGTATCGGCAATTGCCTTGAACATTATATCACATACACTTTCAATCACGGATAAAAACCAAGATATCTCCCTTGAAGTTGAGGCAGTAGATGCCAATGGCAACAGGGACTTGGATGAGACGTCCGATGTTACTATAGTACTGGGTCAGGGAAGCGGAACAATTTCTGCCAATAGCGGTCTGACACATGCTTTAAACAATGGCGATACACTGTGGAGTGATATCAGATATGATACGGATTCATCATTTATCACTTTGATCACATCGAGTACCACACTCGTAAATGATACTACAGGTTTAATAGAAATTGGTCAGCCAAGTGATTTGATTGTAACCACCACTACGACGCTGACAACCCATCGATCTGTAAACAATGTCATTATTCAATCTACTGGAAACCTGACTATTGCTCCGGGAGTAGTTTTGTCGGTATCGGCAGATTATACAATAGATGGTGTAATGAACGGGCAGAGCGGTACGGTTGATTTTGTGGGCAACGTTTTACAGACGATTAAAGGAGCAGTGACATCTGCTGATTTTTATAATATTACAGTATCCAATACAAGTACCAGTGGAGTTGTGGCAGAGATCAACATTAATTTGCATAATACGCTTAGTATGGCTCCAAGCACCATTTTTGATGCAGACGGTGCTGCAAATGATAAAGTCTTTACCTTGATTTCAACGCCAACTTATACTGCAAGAATTGCAACAATTGGTGATGGTGCCACATTTAATGGAAACATCACATGGCAGCGCAGCTTGAGAACCGGGCCGGAAGGATGGCGTTATATCGGTACACCAATTCTGGGCCAGACCCTGGGTAATATCAGTGATGATGTATGGATTCAGGGCATTTCTGAAAATTATCCCAGTGCGTGGACCAATATCGCTAATTACAGTGAACCACTCGGGACTACAGGACAGAACGGACTTGACGGATGGGTTGATTTTACCTCCAATACTGATAATTTCAATGTTGGTGAAGGTAAGAAACTGTGGTTGTGGAATTTTGATTACGGCTTAGGAGAACAGGTTATTATCAATACCGGTGCTCCTGTAATTGGTGATGGTGCAGACAATATAGCAGGGGCTGGTGAGGCTTATAGTTTTCCGTTATCATTCACTTCAACATCCCTTGATGGCGGAGGATGGAATTTCCTGGCTAATCCGTATCCGAGTGAGATTGATTGGGAATCTGCCGGATTTACCCGTAGCAATATCGAAGGCGATGCCGTATACATATGGAACCCCAACCTCCAGAATTATGGGACATACAACTCAACAGGAGGGTCAGTGAACGGTGTAACA
Organism: Cyclobacteriaceae bacterium; assembly: GCA_015492915.1. Classification (GTDB taxonomy): domain Bacteria; phylum Bacteroidota; class Bacteroidia; order Cytophagales; family Cyclobacteriaceae; genus JAAUQL01. The sequence goes on along the minus strand of WGED01000051.1, from coordinate 3,527 downwards.
CAATACATTGCTTCAGGGCAGGCTTTCTTTGTCAAAGCCATTGATGTGTCTGCTTCTATTACGGTTGGTGAATCAGCTAAATCAAGCAATGACGGCAACTCATTTCTGAGAGAAGCCGATGAGCCGATGATATCCCTGAAAATGAGAATCACATCAGATAAAAATCATATTGATGAGACCGTGGTGGCATTCAAACCTTATGCAACAGACGGTTATGACCCCCATTATGACGCAAGAAAGCTTGCCGGTGGTTGGGTCAATCTCTCATCGAAAGTTGGAGAGGAACGCCTGATGGCCATCAACACAATGGGAGCATTCAGGGGTATCAAAAAGGTGGAAATGGAAATTGAACCGTATTACTTTGGTAAATATTCATTCACTTTCCCCGAGATCAGGGATATGGATCCTGAAACGATTATCAAGCTCAGGGATAATTATCTTAATAAGGAACAGGTGATTTCACCGACGTCGGTTTATAATTTTACCATTGAGGAAAATGTTCCTGAAACATATCAGGGGCGCTTCAGCCTGGAGGTTCTCGCTCCGGTCAAATTCAGATATGACGAGGTGATTGCCAAAGCAGGAAAGGAGTTTGTGGTACCGGTGTTTGCTGATCAGCTTGCGGATGTTATCAGCGCAACTATGATAATGGGATGGGATTTGAATGCCGTTGAGTTTTTGAATGTAGAGGATGAAAATCCGGCGCTCCCCGGTCAATTTGATTTATCGGATATTGATAAAGGCATTCTCAGATTTAACAATGCCGGGACTTTGCCGGTTGAACTCTCTGATGGCACGAGATTATTTTCAATCAGGTTTAGGGCTATTCCAGGTCAATCGCAGGTACAGCTAAGATTTGAGAAGGAACTCATGCACGTAACAGCCATTAATGATATCGACATGCCGATCAATACCAAAGATATTGTGCTGGATATTCTGCAAAATAAGAATATACTTGGCAATGTGGCTGCCTATGACGGCAAGCCTGTCGATGGCGTCAAAGTCAGTATCGAGGGTGATGATGTGTCCGAATATATAACTGATCAACTCGGAGCATACAAACTGGATGCATATGAGCGATCCAACTATGTGATTACTGCTGATATGAATGTTCCCGAAGGACCGGCCGGAGCGGTAACAACATCTGATATCCTTATGGTAAAACGACATATTTTGCTTGACCAGACACTGGCAAGTCCATATCAGATTGTTGCCGCAGATGTCAATGGTTCGAAATCCGTGACAGCGCTTGATATGGCTGAAATGCGAAAGATAGTTCTGGGCATCGACGATAGTTTCAGCAGTGGCCTCGATTGGCTGTTTATTCCGGAAGTTTATGATCTGACCAATGATCCGTTTGCTTTCGACACAAAAGCGGAGATTTCGCTGAATGATCAGGATGTTAATTTTGACTTCGTTGGTGTGAAGGTAGGTGATGTTGATAATTCATGGGCAGATCAGAGTGGATCAAGAAATGCCGTTGGCGAGCTGATGGTAAGCCTTGAAAATGTTATGATTGAAGGAGACTTTATAGAGATTCCTGTCAGGGCATATAACTTCACGGATATCAGCGGATATCAGTTCACTGTTTCGTGGGATGCCAGTCAAATGGAATTGTATGATTATGATAATGAGGCAATTGACGGACACTTTAATGACCAGTTTATGCAACAGGGCATCCTCACAACCATGTGGGATGACCTCAACGGTAAATCGATTGATCTTGAGGATGGTGCCATTTTATTCGTCCTTCGGTTCAGGGGCACGGACGACAAGGCGGTAAGCGATGTTTCGGTTGGGTCTGAGCTCACCAAAGCTGCTGCCTTCGACGGACAGCTCAGGTCAGTGACCATAAAATCCATCCCGGCCCATGTCGATCTCAACGAACTTGCAAACGGCCGTCTGGAGTTGTACCAGAATGTGCCCAATCCGGTGGACTATGCTACGCAGTTTGAGTTCAGGATCGCTAAAGCGGGCGATGCCACCTTTACGATCGTGAATGTGCTCGGAGAGGTTATTTACAGGCATGAGCAATATTACAAACCCGGTGTATATAGTCTTTCATGGGATTTGGGTCAAGGCACCCGAACGCTGAAGTCCGGTGTGTACCTCTATCGCCTTGAGAGTAACGGGGAAGTAGCAGTGAAGAAAATGATTATCAAATAACAACAGATTTGTCTTAATAAAGCCATCAGAAGGGTCTTTCATCTGGTGGCTTTTTTTATATGAAAAAATGGTCATTTTCTCATGAAATTTATAGCGAATGGCCCGGAGATAATGACTCCTGCTTGGAGGAGCGCCTCTGAAACAAACCCTGATGATGCCCTGAACCGTCTATGAAAAAAAAGTCATTTCACACACTCAAATTACTCTCTCCCATGCTGGTGATCATCCTGATATGGGCCTCCTGGATGCAGCTCAATCAGTTCTGGCATCTTTTTGCAGAGGGATGGTTTATGTCCGTCACCATGGTTTTCGGATCATTTATTGCCGGGGCTAGTGCCGAAGGGGGCGGGGCGGTGGCATTCCCCGTCATGACACTGATCTTTAAAATCTCTCCCGAAGTGGCACGCAATTTCAGTCTTGCCATCCAATCAGTCGGCATGACGATGGCGTCGTATCTCATCTTTGTCAAGGGCATCAGGGTAGAGCACAAATACCTGTGGCTGGCGAGTATCGGCGGAGCCCTGGGAATGATTTTCGGAACTTACTTCCTGATTCCCCTGGTTTCGGCTCCTTATGTCAAAATGTTGTTCGTGACCTTTTGGCTCAGTTTCGGGTTGGTGTTGTTTTATGTCAACGAGATTTATAAAAGGCAAACAATTGAGGCATTGCCGCATCTGGGATTCTATGAGAAAACGGCAATTATTTTTGTGGGATTGATAGGAGGATCTCTGAGCGCCTTACTTGGCAGCGGTCTTGATATTTTCAGTTTTTCATACGTTACCATGCGCTATCACCTGTCCGAAAAGATTGCAACACCGACGAGTGTGGTGATCATGGCTGTCAATTCCGTTACGGGTTTTATAATTCACTATTTTTTCATAAAGGATTTCGGCACGCAGGAGTTCAGTTACTGGTTGGTCAGCATACCCGTGGTGGTGATTGGTGCACCGCTCGGAGCGTATTTTATCAAGAAACGGACACGTGGTTTTGTAGCGGGATTTTTATATTTAATCATCCTTGCACAATTTATCGGGGCTTTGTTTATCATCAGACCAAAGGGCGATTTACTTGTTTTTTCTGCGTTCGTCTTTTTCTTCGGTATATTCTTTTTCTTTGGTTTTGCCTGGCTCTCCAAAAAATTCAGGTTTTTGAAGTGAACATTTCCCTTCTGATAATGGTTAAATTTTCATAAAAAATAATTGAAAAATTTTCTGCCATCAATGAAATGATTTTTTGTAAGATTGCGTTAATAAAATTGAACACAGCATAAAACGTTGACAGGTTATGGATAAGCCATTGAAAAAAATCGTCAATCTGACGATCGCACTTGTAATTCTTATCGTCATTTTCATCTCTACTTC
>WGED01000050.1 GCA_015492915.1 Cyclobacteriaceae bacterium | reverse complement strand
TTATGAAACAAGCGTTTTTCAATGTAAATATTTAAATATCAATTCCTTACTTGCATCATCGCAATCTTTTCATGAATAATCCAGGATTACTTTCTCACAGGGGATCCCGCAACCCCCGTCTATTGGCAAGGCGGGAATGTGGGAACTATGTTATTTTTGGATTTTTTAATGAAAATAAAAAGGGCGACAGTCTTTTGGATAGTCCCCGAGCTTGCAGGGCCTACGCCCATCTGCAAGGTTGCTTCCATGAGAAAATCGTTATTTTTTCATGGTCTTCGCAACCCCTTCCCCCTCAAGGGGCAAACCCATGCGCGTAGGCCCCCTTAAGGGAATCAAGGAGTGCGGGCGGGAATAATCACCGATTTCCCATGTCTCCCGTCACTCTGAGCGCAGCGAAGAGTCTACCAATGGCAACGTGATAGTGAAATTCAGTGATATATATCATCAGATTCCCCCCGACTTTTTATCTATGGACGCGATGATATTTCCAAATATTGCCTTGCCGTCGTAATTATTTCCTGAGCTCACATCATCCCTTCCTTCACTTACTCTCACTCTCACTCCGAACAGCGCTTCATTTACTCCTCCAATTCATATTCATAATATTTCAGCAAAAGCCACCGGATATACAGCAAGGGAAAAGGCAAAAGAAGAATCGTAATCAGGTATGGTATCCAGCCATCATCCGGTTTGACGACAGATACATCCCCGTTTGAATTATTGATCCAGATAGTCATGGGCACGTTTGAACTTTTTGCCCGCTTCAGATCCGACACGGCTTTATCATACTCTGAAAAACCAACTTCTTCCGTGATCAGTATCGTATCTTCATTTTGTAAATAATAATAAATTTTATTGTAGAAATATTCCGGCGCTTTGTTACGGAGGCGATCTTGCATGCCCGAAAAATCATAGGAATAGGCTGTTGATTCGACCCAATCACTTGTCATTGCCCGATGCCCCATAACTAAAATAACCGGGATTGAAATTAACACGGATATCCCTGCCAATGAGGCAAATGGCATGTGTGGCGCCGCTTTTATTATTCTTTTTATTTGTTCCTTTATACTCAAGGTAAAATGAGATTATTGTGTTCACTGCACGTTCTCACTCCCACTCACTCTCACTCCGTGTAGTGTCTTTCCGGCAGTTCCCTCAGTCTTGCCGCGCTCAGTTCCGGGGTGATATCGCGCTGTGGCTCGGCGAGCATCTCGTAGCCGACCATGAATTTCTTTACGGTGGCAGACCGCAGCAACGGCGGATAGAAGGACACGTGCATGTGCCAGGCACGATGGTCCTGTCCGTCGGTAGGTGACTGGTGAATGCCCGCCGAATAGGGGAACGACACTTCGAACAGGTTGTCGTAGCGGACGGTCACCCTTTTGTAAATATCAGCTAGGGCGGATTTTTCCTCATCGGTGAGCTGTGATATATTCTGCACATGTCTGCGCGGTATGATCATCGTCTCGAACGGCCACACCGCCCAAAAGGGCACCAGCGCCACAAAACGGTCGTTTGCCGTCACGATCCTTTCATTCCCCTTCAACTCCTCCCGCAGACAATCCGCCAGCAGGCTGCTGCCATGACTTTTATGGTATTTCTGCTGGTAATAAGTTTTCAGGGCAGGCACTTCAGGCACGGTGCTCTGCGACCATATCTGCCCGTGCGGATGCAGGTTGCTGCAGCCCATGATGGCGCCTTTGTTTTCGAAGATCTGAACGTAATTGATAAAGTCTTTGCTGCTCAGCTCTTCGTATTCCTCCACCCACAGGTCCACGACCTTGCGTATCGCCCGCACTTCCATCTGCGGGATGGTGAGGTCATGGCGCGGAGAGAAACAGATAACCTTGCACACCCCCCGTTGGCTCTCTGCCCTGAAAATACCCTTTTTCTCATAGCTGCCTTCAGGCACGTCCTCCAGCAATGCCGAAAAGTCGTTGACAAAGGAATAGGTGCCTGTGTATTCGGGGTTTTGCTGCCCGCCGGCGCGCTCATTGCCCGGGCAGAGGTAGCACTTCGGATCGTAGGCAGGGCGCAGCTCCACGGGCGCCTTCTCCACCTGTCCCTGCCAGGGCCTTTTGGCGCGGTGCGGCGACACGAGCACCCACGAGCCTGTGAGCGGGTTGTATCGCCTGTGCGGATGTTCGCTGAGATCGAATGTCGGCATGCTATGAGATTTTAATGGTTTTTAGTGTTGGTTATCAGATGGGCTCAGATCTTCCCCGTTCCGTTCTCAATCTTCACGATATAGGTTTTTAATTCGAGCCCCAATTCATCTTCATAAGCTCCGGTCATGTGTCCGATGAATTCATCGAGCCTTTCGATTTTCACAATGTTGATCGTGCAACCGCCGAAGCCGCCTCCCATCATGCGGGCTCCTATCACCATGCCCGAATTCCTCGCTTTTTCATAGAGGAAGTCAAGCTCCCTGCAGCTCACTTCATATTCTTTGCTGAGCCCTTCATGAGTTTTATACATATTTTCACCAAAACCTTCCAGATCACCCTTTTTCAACATATCGCAGCATTCCAGCACGCGGTCATTCTCTTCGATCACATATTTACATCGCCGATAAACATTATCATCAAATTCATCGTGATATTTCTCCAACAGTTCGACGGAGGCATCTCTCAGGGATTTGATCTCAGGATGGTATTGCTGCAAAATGGCTACGCCTGTTTCACACTCCTGTCGCCGTGTGTTATATTCTGAAGAGGCCAACGAGTGCTTCACGCCCGTGTCGCACAGCACCAGTCTGTAGTCGCTGAGCACCATGTTGTAATATTCGTAATCAAGCGACCTGCAATCGAGCCTGAACACCTTATCCTGTTTGCCATGTACGCTGGCGAACTGGTCCATGATCCCGCATTTGACGCCAACAAACTCATTCTCGGCTGCCTGAGCTAACTTTACTATCTCAAGCTTGCTGAGACTGGTATCAAACATATGGTTAAAGCTGTAGGCGAATGCGCATTCAAGGGCCGCCGAAGACGACAAACCCGCCCCGAGCGGGATATCACCACCGAACACACAATCGAAACCTCTGATTTCCATATCCCGCTTCTGAAATTGTTCTATCACACCCAGGATATAGTTTGGCCATCCCTTTTCGGATTTCTCGTATTTTGTAATATCAAATTCATACTCGTCATCAAGGTCATAGGCTATCAATGTGCATTTATTGTTATAGTTCGGGCTGATGGCGCAAATAATCTCCTTGTCTATGGCCGCCGGCATCACAAATCCCTCATTATAGTCGGTATGCTCACCGATCATATTGATCCGTCCCGGTGATCTGACGAGCAGCGGCTTTTTGTCAAAGGTGGCCTCGAATTTTTTTCTGATTTTTTCGGATAACATAATTACATTCTTTTCATTGCTTTTATCAGGCTGTCCATGCCATCTGAGACGTTGGAGTAGCACTGAGGGGGTTGTTTCATTTGTTCTGAATATAGTAGAATATAGCTGATTTTGAGATTAAAGGTAAAAAATACATTTATTTATTTCAATGATAAGCCCACTTTCGGTGAAGACCAGGAAAAGCGGAAAAAAAGGATGGTTGTTTTTATGAATATTTGCCCCAAGGATAGAGACGTCTTACGGAATTTTCGTATAATTAAGCGAAGAATAATCGGTTTATGGTCGAAAGCATAAAAATAAAAATGGGGCCGGCGGAAATCCCGAAAAACATGAAGTTGCGGGAAGAAGCTGCAAGTCTTGAACTGGAATACAATTGGTACAGCCCAAAGTATGTCGCATTTCTGATTGTAGTGCCTTTTTGTGCTTATTTCCTGATCAGATCCGATTACATCGCGGGCGATTTCCAACAACTCACAATTCCCGTCATCATATTGATTGCATTGGCCCTTTACATCTTTTATTATTCTCTGGCAAGGGTGCTGAACAAAACCATTATTCATGTAACCAAAGAAAGAATATCTGTAAAGCACGGCCCCTTACCATTAAAAAAAAATCTTGAGTTGAAGAAGGATGACGTGACCCAACTATACGTCACCCAGCAGAGAGGCGTGAACAGATATTATTTGCTGGTCGCTACTTTTCAAGTCAATGTAATCCTCAAAAATCAAAGTGCGATAACTTTGGTCAAAGGGTTGGAGTCAATACCGCAGGCAAGATTTATAGAAAACAAGATAGAAGATTATCTTGATATTACCGACATACATGTGGAAGGAGAAGTGCCTAAGGAATAGGTCAATCCAGTTCATTGGCAAGACCGGCGATTTTTTTATCTACCGCGAATTGCCTATCCTTGATCCTTTCTATATGCCTGATTCCCATGGAATTTGTTGTAAAAATACTGTCGGCCATTAACAATCCCTCTTTCGTGATCGACTTTTCATACACGATTGCTCCTGTATTTTTCAATTTTTCGATGACCCTGCGGCGCATGACACCTGCCACACAACCTGTGGAAAGGGGAGGAGTAAAATAGTGGCTTCCGTGCCGCCAGAATATATTGGAACTCAGTGCTTCCGAAATATTACCGTGAATGTCAAGGATAATAATTTCATCCCATTTTTGGTTTTTTTTTTCTAGTCCGGCGATTACGAAGTTTAGCGCGTTCAGTGTTTTGAAACGCGAGTAAATCGTCTCGCAATTAACGGCTTTTTCGGCGAAGCCCGCCATGGGAATCAAAGCATTTTTCTTGAATTCTGCACTTTCTATGGTGATAATGTAATGTGCCGAGGAGCTTTCAGGGCTGTACAATCCGCCTCCGGTTCTGTATAGGTACAGACGCGCTTTTGCATCACCTTCAATCTTGTTTGCCTCTTTCAACTGCAGGATTTCATTTGTTATCCTGTCTTCTTTCAGAATCTCTTCTGCATGGAGTTTTAGTACTTTCGAACCTTCCGCCAGACGCTCCAGGTGCCAGGATAGTAACCTGGGATTTTCATGCATAACAGCGATGGATTCAAAAAGTCCGTCGCCAAACCGGAAACCCCGGTCAGGAAACGGGCGTGAAGCATCTTGCCGCTCATGGATATTTCCATTAATAATAGCCTTCATGTAAGCATTTTACCTTTTATAAATTAAATATTAGAGCCCTTAAAATTATTAATTAATCTTGACTTGGATTTGGCATGACAAGTTAACCGGTTCTTATGCAATATAGGTAAAAACCAAAATTCTGACGCTCTATGAAAATCAAACAATATTTCACCATTATGGTCCTGTTCATTTTTTCCACCGGCTTTGCCGGTGCTCAGGATATCAAGAAATGGACTCTTGAAGAATGCATTAATTTCGCTTTCGACAATAACCTTAATGTGCGCCGTGCTGAGCTGACTATGAGAAATAATGAAATCCTTCTCAAGCAAAGCAGGCTGAGCCGGTTGCCGACACTCAGCATGAACATTTATAATAGCTGGCGCTGGGGCCGGTCTATTGACCCCACGACCAACTTGTTTACAAACCAGAGGATCAATTCGAATGGGGCCAATGCCACCTCTCAGATGATACTGTACAACGGTTCAAGACAGGTCAGGACGATTAAGAGGTACAAAACCGATATCCTTGCCAGCAATTACGACCTGCAAAAATCAAAGAATGATGTGGCGCTTGATATTGTCTTCGGTTATCTGCAGATTATCTTTAACAGGGAATTACTCGAAAATGCCAAAGAAAAGCTGAACACCACCCTCACCCAGTTGGAGCAGACTGAGAAGCAGGTAAATGCCGGCGCTTTGCCAAGAACCAATTTACTCGACCTCCAGTCTCAGGCAGCGAGCAATGAAGTGGAAGTGATCAACGCCCAGAATGACGTGGATCTGGCCATCCTCCAGCTAAAGCAGTACCTCCAGATACCGGCTGAAGAAGATTTCGATATCGTGACGCCGGATTTTGGGCAAGACAATTATGAATTTGTGGCATATTCCGTAAGCGAGGTATTTAAGCAGGCCGAAGCCACTCAGCCCGAGATAAAGGCTGCTGACCTGAAAATCGTGAGTGCGGAGATGGGAGTAAAAATTGCAAAAGGTGCCCACATCCCTACTATCGGTATCCAGGGGCAGTTTTTCACCAATTATTCCGACCAGAACCAATCTTTTACAGGTGAGAAACAGATTATTATTGACGATCCCGGCACCATCGGATATCTCAAAGATAACCCCACTCAACTCGTTAATGCGTTTCCCGTTCAGAGAGAAATTCCCATACGGGAAGTAAAAAATATTCCATCCCAATGGCAGGATAACAGAAGCTGGTCCGCGGGTTTCAACATCGGGATACCGATATTTAACGGATGGCAGATAAGCGCAAATGTGCAGCGGGCTAAAATCGAGAAAGAAATGGCCGAAATTGCCGCTGAAGATACGCGAAATGTTTTAAGACAAACTATTGAAAGGGCGTATAACGACGCCCTGGCGGCAGTCAAAGTATATAACGCCGCGCAGAAGCAGGTGGAGGCACTGGAAGAATCATTCCGCGCTACGGAGAGGAGCTATAATCTCGGCGCCGCCAACTATGTTGATTACCAGTTGGCTACTTTCAATTTATTTTCCGCTAGGTCAAACCTCGTCAGGGCCAAGTTTGACTATATCTTCAAACTCAAAGTGCTCGATTTCTATTTAGGCAACCCTTTAACTTTTTGATAAACCATGGCAATGAAGCAAAATAAATCCAACAAAGTATTATACATTCTCGTCGGACTGGTGGTGGTGCTGATTGTGATCGCGCTCATCGGCAAGCAACAGGGATGGCTTGGTAAAGAAAAGGAGATAGAGGTTGAAGTGGCAGAGGCTAAATATGGGAGGATCATAGAGACAGTCAGCGCCTCGGGCATGATACAGCCCGTGTATGAGGTAAAGATATCTCCCGATGTATCCGGTGAGATCATCGCGCTGAATGTGGAAGAAGGCGATTCTGTACAGCAAGGTGACTTGCTCATAAAGATCAGGCCGGATATTTATCAGTCGGCGCTGGAGCGTGCCAGGGCAAACCTCAATCAGCAAAGAGCCAACCTGGCCGAAGCTAAAGCGAGGGTGGCCAGGGCTGAGGCACAACTGATCAGAGCGGAAAGAGAATACAAGAGAAATAAGCAGTTGAGAGAGGAGAATGTGATCTCCGATGCAGATTTTGAGTTGTCCGAAGCCAACTATAAGATTGCAAAAAGCGACCTGGTTTCAGCAAGGCAGTACGAAAAAGCTGCCGAGTTCATTGTGGCGAGCGCCAAGGCATCTGTCAAGGAAGCAGAGGAAAATCTTCGCTTTACCACCATTTTCGCACCTATCTCGGGCATTATTTCCAAGCTCAACGTAGAGCTGGGTGAGCGCGTGGTAGGAACTGTGCAGATGGCAGGAACAGAGATGTTGCGCATTGCAGATCTTACGAAAATGGAAGCACGTGTTGACGTGAATGAGAATGATATCATTCGTGTGCACATCGGCGATACTGCCTCAATCGATGTGGATTCCTACTCGCATCTGGACAGAAAGTTCAAAGGTGTGGTTACCAATATTGCCAATACAGCCAATGACAAAGTGTCGCCCGATGCCGTTACGGAATTTGAGGTACGGATAAGAATTTTGAATGATTCCTATGAAGATCTGATCAAGGAAAAAGGCATGGTATCACCCTTCCGTCCGGGAATGACTGCCAGTGTCGATATCACGACGGCGATAAAAGATGACGTACTGATGATACCCCTGGCGGCAGTTACGACACGAAATCCCAAAGCAGAAATGGAGGAGGAAGGGGAAAAGTCTGACGAAGAGAAGGTTGACACATCGGATGCTGAAACTTCAGGCAAAGAAGAAGAGAGCGTGGAGGTCGTCTTTTTATTTGATGACGGAAAGGCCAAAATGGTGGAAGTTGAGACAGGCATCAGCGATTTTGAACATATCGAAATCATCAAGGGCGTGAAAGAAGGAGATAAAGTGATCAAGGGGCCGTTTATCGCGGTATCCAAAAAGTTGAAAGATGGCGCTCTTGTCGTGATCAAAGAAGAACAGGATAAGAACAAAGAAAACAAATAAGAAGATTGATCAACCGAACAACCAACCAGGGGGGTGAGGCATCACCGGGCTAAATGATGATCTGATAATAAGCGGTAATATTACCCCTCTGGGTTTAATATGAATCCACCGACCTCACTTCTCAAATAATCGTTTCTTCATCGATTTTTATTTTGCGCGCAGCCGGCCTTTTAAGGCAAAGAATATATCTTTGCAGACTATCAGGGATTGTTGAATTACTGTTCCATTTAAATTCATTTTTGTACGTAAAAACTCAGCCATGAAAAAAACGCTGTTTTTTTTGCTGTGGGTGTGCGCAGTATCCGGTCTGCAGGCGGAAGGAGATGAATCCGATTCTGTCACCACTATTTTTATTAATAACGCCGTCATTATCTCGGCTCAGCGCTATGAGACGAATGATTTTAAGAGACCCGAATCGATCGCCTACCTAGGCAGGGCGCAGTTAAATGCCATTTCGCCCATGTCCATGCCACAGGCATTGTCGTATGTGTCTGGCGTGTGGATGCAGAAGACGAATCACGGTGGCGGGTCGGCTTTTGTGCGCGGGCTCACAGGCTATCAGACTTTGCTGATGGTTGATGGCATTCGCATGAATAATTCCACTTACCGTTCAGGCCCCAATCAATATCTCAATACCATTGATCCGCTGATGGTCTCCCACATTGAAGTGCTGCGGGGATCGGGCTCGGTACAATACGGCTCCGACGCCATCGGTGGTACGATCCATCTTTTGTCGACCGATCCCGAATTTTCTGATGATGGCGTGAAGATAGGGGGCAGCCTTTACGGTAAATACTGGTCGTCCAACATGGAAGGTACAGGCAGGGCCACGATCAATGCAGGAGGGAAAAAGTGGGCGGTCCTCGCTGGCGGAACCTATAAAAATTTCGGTGATATCAAAGCCGGCGGCGACCTGGGTACTCTGACACCGACAGGATATCGTGAATATTCCATGGATTTTAAAGGTATTTTAAAGATTAAAAACAGGCACAAGCTCACGGGGGGCTGGCAGCACCTGAAGCAGATGGAAGTCCCGCTTTACCATAAGGTTGTGCCGGGAGACTACAGTATTTACAATTTCAATCCGCAGGAGCGAGATCTGGCCTATCTGCGACTGGAATCCTCTTACGACAGCAAATTCTTCTCGGGGGTACGCTATACCGTATCATGGCAAAATTCCCTCGAGGTGCGCGAAAAGCAAAAGACCGGCTCCCCCGAGTTTGTAACAGAGCGGGATGAGGTAAACACCTTCGGGGCGAATATCGAATTTTTTTCTGATTTCAGTAAAAAATGGACCGCTTCTTCAGGTGTGGAACTATATCATGACAATGTTGCCAGCACGGCACAAACGGTAAATAAGGAGACGGGCGAAGATACACAGGGCAGAGGTCTCTATCCCGATGGCTCACGCTATGACAATCTCGCTATTTATACACTTCATAATTTTGACCTGAATCGATGGGAGTTGACTGCCGGGTTGCGCTATAATTTTGTGCAGTTGCAGGTAGAGGACACTACCTTCGGCAATACAACCGTCAGGCCCGATGCGCTGGTCGGGAACTTCGGTGCTGTGTTCAAACTGAATGAACATCATCATTTGACGGCCAATATCAACTCTTCATTCAGAGCGCCCAATATCAATGATGTATCGAGTTTCGGTATTGCGGATTTTCGCTATGAGGTGCCCGCATACGATCTGAAGCCGGAGACATCGTGGAATAAAGAAATCGGGTATAAGTTCAAGTACGACGATATCTCGGGTGCCGCACACATTTTCCACAACAAGCTCAATGACCTGATCGTGAATGTGCCCGCAACATACAACGGCAAGGATTCGCTCGACGGGTACAAAGTGTATAAAAGGCGGAACGTGGACGAGGCGGTGATCTACGGCGGGGAATTGGAGCTTGAAGCCAGGGTGACTCGTTCGCTGGTGGCTTTCGGAAATATGGCTTATACCTTTGGTCAGAATATCAGCAAAGATGAACCCATGCGACGCATTCCACCCCTTTTCGGCCGTCTTGGTTTGCGGGGCGACATTATCAATAACCTTTGGTATATGGGCGAATGGGTCTTTGCCGGAAAGCAGGATCGCCTTTCCTCCGGCGATGAGGCCGATGACCGGATAGCACCCGGCGGTACCCCTGCCTGGAATGTCGTCAACCTGTATGCAGGGTATAATTTTACCTGGTTCAGCATCAATATCAGCGGGCAAAATATTTTCAACGAGGCTTATCGCGCGTGCACGGCTCCGGGGTAGATGGCATTGGCAGGAGCTTTTGGGCGTCCCTGAAAATCGATATAAATCCATAATACAATGAGGGTTAAGGCCGTAACTGATCCGGGAAAAAACTTATCGGAGTTTATTGATCAAATATAAAATCAGCGACAGGATAATACTGATGAGAATGCTACTGGCGAGCGGAAAGTAAAAGGTGAAATTCTCCCGTTTGATGTAGATATCACCCGGCAGCTTGCCCAGCCATGGTATCTGATGAAAAAAGTGGATGATAAGCCCGATAATGATCAAAATTACTCCTATTATTATAAGTAGTTTTCCCATAGTCCTTTGGAGATGAACCAACAAAATAAAGGCAAACTCTACTTAATTCCAACGCCGCTGGCAGCAGATGCGTTGCATAAAACCATTACGGAAGAATCGGTAAAGGTGATTGGCCGTCTGGATTATTTTCTTGTCGAAAACGTGCGCACCGCACGTCGTTTTGTCAGCAGCCTGAAGCTGGGCAGAAAGATCGAAGAGCTGCACTTTGAAATGCTCGATAAAAACACCCCGGCCCATGAAGTTGAGGCTATTTGCAACCCATTGGTGAATGGCAGGGATATGGGGGTGATGTCGGAGGCGGGATGTCCGGGCATTGCCGATCCGGGCCATCTGGCCGTCAGTTTTGCGCACAGGCACGACATAACGGTGGTCCCGCTCTCGGGACCGTCATCGATCTTCATGGCGCTGATGTCCTCAGGATTCAACGGACAGTCGTTTGTGTTTCACGGCTACCTGCCTATCGACAGGCAGCAGCGCAAAAATGCCCTGAAATCCATGGAGCAGGAGGCGGTCAGGAAGGGGCAGACGCAGATCTTTATGGAGACGCCCTACCGCAACGACAAGCTGTTGGCCGATATACTCAAAACATGCAATCCGCAAACACTCCTGTGCGTTGCCAGCGATATCACTGGCCCCGACGAGATAATCAGGACGATGAGCATAAAAAATTGGCAAAAATCCATGCCTGACCTGCATAAGCGACCAACGATTTTTTTGCTGTATGCCTGACTGGTCTATGAAAAAATGGCCATTTTCTCATGAAAAGCTATACCAAATCACCCTGAATTCACTTAAGGGTCTTGTAATGTTAAACCGGTTTCAATCAGGTTTATTAGTGTTGACTCTATTAGCAAGATGCTGAAATCTCCACTTGAATTAAGCGGAGCAGCATGACGGATTGGGATAGAGGGCGCAGCCCGAAGAATCTGCTGATGTGAAACATTGAACTTCACCATCACGTTGCCATTGGGAGACCCATCGCTTCGCTCTGGGTTACGAAAGGCATGATGTGGTTATTCCCGCCGCACACCCTTTAATTCTTTTAAGGGACCCAGCGCGTATTGGGGTGCCCCTTCAGGGGGTAGGTGGGGCATGGGAAAAACAATAATTTTCCCATGGCGGCATCATTGCAAATCGAAGGAGGCCTCCCGCAAAGTGGGAGACCTCCCGAATCGTGACCATGTGATGAAAATACAACCGGACCATAGAACATCTGAACCATAGAACCGGCGAACTATATAAAGTACTAGTGTTAAGTCAAGAATAAAATGATGCTGGGTGCAGTTTGCAACGACACCCTGATATTTCCAAAACGGTTATTATGCGGATTGTAAATCCTTATATCGTTTGCGGAATTTTGATATATGGGTGTAGAATCATTCTACACCCGGCATTCGGTGTTTTAATTCAAAAACAGTATTTGCGTTAATTTTCATTTGACATAACACCAGGACGCAGGGGGTTAAAAGTTAAAAAACATAGCCAACCGAAATCTGCATTACACGGTTGGTATAGCGGAATTCATAGGCGACATTCTGGCTGTTGGTGTTGGTGACGCCGAGGTTATAGCGCAGGTTGAACAGAAACCGCTCATTGAGCAGATAGCCGATCCCAATGGCGATGGCAAAGTCACTGCGGTTGACCTGATTGGTCTTATCTTCCTTGTAAAGATCATTTTTCTCGACCGCTTTGACCAGGTATCCGTATTGTATGCCCAGCTCGAAAAAGGCATCTTCATAAAAATACATCTTGGCCAGCAGGGGGATGTTCAGGTAATGATAGTTGAGAAAGATGCGCTGCGTCGGGTCCACACTGGCGCCCTGGAGAGAATAGATCAGCTCGGTCTGGATGCTGAAAAACGGCGTGGTGACAAACTCGATAGTCGGCCCGAAATGGTAACCCACCCTGGCAGTATAGCCTGTCTTGCCGAGCATGGCTACGTTCATGCCGCCTTTGATTCCCACTTCGGTCTCTTGCGCAAATGCCGTCAGACTCATGAGAGACGCCAGAATTGTTATGACTATTTTGTGTATATTTTTCATGTGTACTGAATGTTTTAGCAAAATGATGCGCTAAGTGTGTAAATTTAGCAAAACTTACGGGTTTACCATTTGAATTGCAAAAAGAAGCAAATACGACAGGTCCATGCGTAATATCCTTCATGAAATTTGGCCTAAAATCCATGACCGGTGGCTGTTGCTCCGTTACGTCCGCCCGTTTAATAATAAAAATGCGCAGCGCGCTGTCACTTCTCAAAACACGATGTGCCTCTTTTGCAGCCCGCGCGGGGGCTCTACATGGCTGGCAGAGATATTTCTGACACTACCCGGCACGGCCCTGATCGACGAACCGCTGTGGCGCGGCAAGTTGTCATCGCCCTTTCAAAACCCTGATCCACTGACACGAAAAGTGACCGCCATTGCCGAACTCGGATTTTTCTACAACCAGCACATTCCTGAAAATGCCTGGTGGCCCGAAGCCGAAGCCGTGATGGCTGACGTCCTCGCGGGCCGCGCCCTGTCGCTGGGCCTCTATGACGAGCAGGGTCTAATTAGGTTGGAAAAAGGCGATTTTTTCATAGCTAAATTTTGCTACGGCAATCTGCTGATGCCCTGGTTGTTGAGCCGTTTTGATGCCAGCGCCATACTGCTGACAAGGCATCCCTGCGCAGTCATTGCCTCGCAGCTCCGGTTGCCTTCCTGGAAAGACATCCGCATTTCGGACGATATGAAAATCGATGAATTTCCATACAACGATTTTTACAGAAAGGCGCTGGAAAAGGCCGGGTCGATCGACAGTCGTGAAAAATACCTCGCCCTTATCTGGGCGCTGGGCTTCAGACATACGGCCATGCACCCGCTCAACAACAAGCGGTGGCTCACAATCGCCTACGAGAGACTGGTCACTGATTTTGACCATGAGATCAGGAGAATCGAGCAACGATTTGGCCTGATGTTCAATGATCCGGATGCGGTGCGGGATAGGCCCAGCAAATCAATAAAGGAGCACTCCCTGATAAGACTCAGGTCGGAGAATCCGCTTGGAGCCTGGCAGAAGGATTTGTCGCAAAAGCAGATTTCCGACATCCTCAATGTGCTTGAAAAATTTGAAATCGATATTTATTCCGCTAATATCGCGCCCGATTATGACAAGCTTTATTCATGACAAATGAACGTTTTTTTTATCCCTTCGTGGTATCCTTCTGAGACAGACCCCCTGCCGGGCATCTTTTTCCGTCAACAGGCACAGGCACTCACAGCCCTCGAAAAAGACGTGCGCATCGGCGTGAGCATCTGGGGTCAGAACGATGAGCGCCTGCTCCTTTGGGCAGGCCAACCGGTCGGAAGTTTCATAAAACTCATAAAACCCATGCCCGCACCGAGTGTTAAAAAGAGCAACGAAGGACGCCTGATCGAGCTGTTCAGGCCCGCCAGAACATGGTCGCGGAAGCTCCTCGAAGGCAACCTTAAAACTATCATAAATGTCAACGACCGGAATTTCCATGAGTTTGAGGCTATTTTTGGCAAGGTGGATTTGATACACGCCCATGTGGCCTTCCCCGGTGGTTATATTGCCAAAAAATTATCAGAAATCCATGGCGTCCCCTATGTGATTACCGAGCATATGAGTCCTTTTCCGCATGAGCATTTTCTGGTCAGCGGCGTCCTCGACAACCGGTTGCAGGAAGCCTATGGAAGTGCTGCCCGCAATATCGCCGTGTCCAAAGGTCTGGAATCGGGCATGAAACGCTTCGGCGTCCGCAACATCGTCGTCATACCCAACATGACGGATTTCAAATTTTTTACCCCTGAAGAGCCCGGAGGCGCCATCGACAGGCCCTTTACTTTCTTCTTCCTCGGACGGCTCACGCATCAAAAGGGCGTTGACATATTGCTGAAAGCCTTCGCCAAACTGAAAGGGGAAGCCCTGTTGAGAATAGGTGGTGACGGGCCGTTGAAAGACGACCTCAAGGCACTTGCCCGTAAACTTGGCATTGATAAAAAAGTAAGCTGGACCGGCAGGCTCGATCATGAAGCGGCACGTATGGAATACCGGCGCTGCGATGCTTTTGTGCTGCCCAGCAGGCACGAGTCGATGGGTGTGGTGGTGGTGGAGGCCATGGCCTGCGGCAAGCCCGTGATCGCGACCTACTGCGGGGGGCCTGAAGAGTTTGTCGATCACCACAGCGGCTATGTTGTCCATCCGGATAATGTTGAGAAACTGGCGGAAGCCATGGGAAAAATGCGAAAAAACCATGCTACTTTCAAAGGATGGTACTTCAGGGAGGAAGCGAGAAAGCGCTTTTCTCATGAAGCCGTGGCCGGACGGATCATGGCGCTGTACAAGGAGGTGCTGGAGGAGGACAGCAGTAATTGAGTTGATCCCGATTCCGAAATTCGTCGAAACAACCCGGAGGCCAAAAGTCCTTTTCCGGAAGGGGATTCAGAGGTAGTGTTAAGTCAAAAATAAAAGGATGCCGGGTGTAGTTTGCAACTACACCCTGATATTTCCAAAACGGTTATTATGCGGATTGTAAATCCTTATATCGTTTGCGGAATTTTGATAATGGGTGTAGAATCATTTTACACACAGCATTCCGGTGTTTTAACCCGAATAATTCGGGAAATAATAAAGGAAACGCTCAAAGCGCTGATAAACACGGAATTGATGGTCACTTGATGAATTTCCATTCCTCAAATTCGGGGCATT
>WGED01000049.1 GCA_015492915.1 Cyclobacteriaceae bacterium | reverse complement strand
CTATTACCTGAGCGCTCCACCACTGGCAGGGCTTACCTATGACGCCACGGCAGAGGGAAATTACCTGGTTGTGAACAAAACCCTGATAGAAGCGACCGCCCTGTGGGTGCTGAGCCTGTTTGCCGGATATGACGCTTGGGGGCTTGACAGTTTGCGCCGGTTGAATTTTCGGCCTGAAAACGAATAAAACGACAGATTATGGGAGACAATAACAATATTGAAAACAGGCGCGGGGCGGATTATGCCAATGGTCGCAGAACCGTTCTCAAAGCCCTGGCTTCGGTGCCGGTGTTTGCCGCATTCGGCTACCAGTGGAGCCGGGAGACGGCTCACCGGGAAAAGCAGCGCCAGGCCCGGGCCGGACTGCTCAAAGAGCTGGGCATTGAAGAACCGCAGCCGGCCGTACCCGCACAGAGCAGCGGGGGCTCCCATGACCACATACACCTGGGTGTGATAGGCTGTGGTGAAAGGGCTTTGCGGGTATTGCGGGCCGCAGGGTTTATCTGGGATGAGAAGCTGTGCGATTGGCAGTCGGACAAAAGCGGTAATTCCCTGCGCAATTGGCTGGCGCAGGAAGACCTGAATGTGTCCGTTACCGGTATCTGCGAAGTGTTTGACCAGCGGGCGGAGGTGGCGCTGGGGCAATCCCGGAACAGCCTGAAAGCCGTACGCAACGGCCGCCAGGATAAACCCGCCAGGCGCTACCGCCACTACCGCGAGCTGCTCGAAAGCTCCGATATAGACGCGATAATCATCGCCACCCCCGACCATCACCATGCCCGTATGACCATTGAGGCCATGCAGGCCGGCAAGCATGTGTATTGCGAGAAAAGCCTGACACGCACCGAAGAGGAAGCGCACCAGGTATATGAGACGGTGAAAAACAGCAACCTGGTATTTCAACTGGGCCATCAGATACGGCAGAACCCCATCTATACCCAGGCTCGCCAGCTTGTCCGCAACGGGGTGCTGGGTCATATCAGCCTGGTGGAATGTACCTCCAACCGCAACAGCCCGCATGGCGCCTGGGTGCGGCACCTGAAAAACGGCAAGCCCTGCCCGGGCAGCCCGCAAACCATCGCTTGGGAGCAATGGCTGGGCGACCGTCCGCGGGTGCCTTTCAGTATCGACCGGTATTACAATTGGACCAAATACTGGGATTATGCCAACGGCCTGGCCGGCCAACTGTTTTCACACGAGTTCGATGCGGTAAACGGCATCCTGGGTTATGGCATCCCACACTCATGTATGGCCTCGGGCGGCACCTATCATTACCGGGACGGCCGGGATATACCCGATGTGTTGCAGCTTGTTTATGAGTATCCCGACCGCGGCATGTCTTTGCTCTACAGTGCTACCCTGATGAACAGTCGCCAGCGGGGCAGGGTATTTATGGGTAGCGATGCCTCCATGGAGATTGGCGGAGACCTGAGACTCACGGCCGACAGCCGCTCGGAAAAATACGCTCTCAGGCTGAAAGAAGGTGAAATAAATCCCGAGGAACCTTTCCTGCATCTCACCTCCAATTCGGGAATTGACGGGGTAACCTCCGCTACCGCCCGCTATTATGCCGGCAGGGGCCTTACCGATATTGTGATTGACGGCAAAAAAGTGGATGTAACGCACCTGCATATCAAAGAATGGTTCAACGCCATCCGCTACGGCACCCCGGTGAGTTGCGGTATTGAGGTTAGCTACCAGGAGGCCATCACGGTTATCATGAGCACCCGCTCGTACCGGGAGCAACGAATGGTAAGATGGGATGTAGCCAAACGCAAGATAGTGTAAGAGTGAAAACAAACGATTTGTTTCGATGAACGAGCAACCTTCTTTATCTTTATATAATCGAACCAAAACTAAAAAGCTATGAAAAAAATACTATTTCTCACTGGCGATTTTGCCGAAGATTACGAAACCATGGTGCCCTTTCAGATGTTGCTGATGCTGGGTTATGAGGTGCTTGCCGTTTGCCCGGGAAAAAATAAGGGCGACACGGTAAAAACGGCCATCCATGATTTTGAGGGCGACCAGACCTACACCGAAAAGCCGGGGCACAACTTTACTCTGAATTACAGCTTTGAGGCGGTTGACCCTACCGCCTACAGCGGCCTGGTTATTGCTGGTGGGCGGGCGCCCGAGTACCTGCGGCTCAACGATAAGGTGCTTGATGTGGTCCGGCATTTCTTTGATGCGGACAAACCGGTGGCGGCCATTTGCCACGGTATTCAACTGCTCACCGCTGCCGGAGTGGTGCAGGGTCGCCAGCTTACCGCTTATCCGGCGGTGGGTCCCGAGGTAATCCTGGCGGGCGGCCGCTACCAGGAGGTGCCCGTTGACGGGGTGGTAGTGGACGGCAACCTGGTTACTTCGCCCGCCTGGCCCGCACACCCCGGGTTTATCAGGGCGTTTGTGGAGTTGCTGGGTGCGCAAATAAACATATAAATAAAATACCCGGCTTTACCTGTCCTGAGCCAGCAGATGGCTCCTTGCGGCCCCGGTTTGTATGAGCGGGGCAGATGTTTCCGGCCGAAAGGGGTGTTTGTGTTGCCTGCGGGGGAAAGCCCGGGCTTCCTGTCAATGTAACGAACAATTGTATGAAAACAATCGTCAGTATATTTTTTGTCCTGTTGGTGGTTGTGCCCGGTCTGCGGGCTCAACCCGGCCGGTCCGTAAAACTGAAAATCGAAGAGAACGAACACTGGTGGGGGGGTGCGGTGGTTGACGGCTCCCTGATGCCTTTCGGCCGCGCGGAATACTATTACAACCAGTATGCCGATACCCGTGGCAACCAGGCCCAGCCGCTGCTCATTTCAAGTACCGGCCGCTATGTGTGGAGCGAAAAGCCGCTGGTGATACGCTTTACCCACGACTCCCTTACGGTTTATTCCGACTTCGCACCGGTGGAGCAGGGCAGGGCGGGTAGCACCCTGCGGGAAGCCTATCTGTATGTGAGCCGGCATTTTTTTCCTGCCGATGGCCGCCTGCCCGACTCCCTGTTGTTTGCCAGTCCGCAATACAACACCTGGATAGAACTGCAATACAACCAGAACCAGGAAGATATACTGGCCTATGCCCGGGCCATTCTCGACAACGGCTTTCCCTCGGGCGTGCTGATGATTGACGACAACTGGCAGACCGACTACGGGGTGTGGGACTTTTCCCCGTTGCGTTTTTCCGACCCCAAAGCCATGATTGACAGCCTGCATGCCCTGGGCTTTAAGGTGATGCTCTGGGTGTGTCCGTTTGTCAGCCCCGATTCCGAAGTGTACCGCGAGCTGGCGGTCCGCGGGTTGCTTGTTTTTGAAGATTCGGCCAGAACACGGCCGGCCATCGTGCGTTGGTGGAATGGGGCCAGCGCCCTGCTCGATTTGTCGAACCCTGCCGGTGCCGAATGGTATGCCGGCCAGCTCGATCGCCTGCAACGGCAGTACGGGGTTGACGGCTTCAAGCTCGATGCCGGTGATGCCGGTTTTTACAGCGGTGTGTATGCTCACCGCGACATACTGCCCAATGAGCACACCGGCCTGCATGCGGCAGTCGGCCTGCAATATCCGCTCAACGAATACAGGGCGTCCTGGAAAATGGCCGGTCGACCGCTGGCCCAGCGGCTGCGCGATAAGGAGCACACCTGGGAGCACCTGCGGGCCCTGATACCCGACATCCTGGCGCAGGGGCTTATGGGTTATGCCTTTACCTGCCCCGATATGATTGGCGGTGGCGAGGTGGAGTCGTTTACCGACAGCACCGTGCTCGACCAGGAGCTTATTGTGCGCTCGGCCCAGTGCCATGCGCTGATGCCCATGATGCAGTTTTCCGTTGCCCCCTGGCGGGTGCTCGACAGTGTCCACTTGGCCATAACCCGCAGCATGGCCCTTCTGCACAACCAAATGGGGTCCGAAATACTGGCCCTTGCCTGGAAAGCCGCCCGTACGGGCGAGCCAGTGGTGCGCCCCCTGGAGTACGTTTTTCCGCACATGGGCTACCACGGCATTTCCGACCAGTTTATGCTGGGCGACAGCATACTGGTGGCCCCGGTAGTGGAAAAAGGCACCCGCAGCCGTACGGTGGTGCTGCCACTCGGTCTCTGGCAGGGTGATGACGGCAGCCGTGTAAAAGGCCCGGCCCGGATAACCATCGAAGTACCGCTGAAACGGCTGCCGAGGTTTAAGAAAATACGATAATAACAGATACCTGATATGCCATGATGTTTATCGTGCGATTACTCTGTGCCGGTCTGCTGCTCTGCCTGTTCACGGCCCGGTCGTTGCAGGCCCGGGAGGCGGCACCCCGCCTGGTGGTGAGCCTCAACGTGGAGTGGGACTTTGAGCAAACCGACAGCGCCTATCCGCCCGGTAAGTTTACCCACAAAATACCGGCTCCCGGCCTGATTGACCTAGCCCGGCCGCGGATTGAGGAGTATGACGAACTCATTATGGGTGATCCGGACAGAGCCGGGTTGATCTGGGACAGGTAATGGGTAAAGAAATTTCTGGTGGAAATACCGCGGGCCTTGCGCTGGAATTCGTTTCGAATGTACCTGGGCCTGGCGCCCGATTTTTGGTACGACCTGGCCGATGAATACGGGATCTTGATTCAAAATGAATGGCCGATGTGGAAAAACAGGGGCTGGAACGAGCAAATCGAAAAAGAATATACCGATTGGGTATAGACTGACGGCAGCCATACCAGCATTGTTATCTGGGACGCCATGAATGAATCGAGGCACGATTTTATCGGCAATGATTTGATACTCAGGCTGAATGAACTGGACCCCACCCGTATCTGGGATGCCGGCTACATGAACGGGCGCGATATGTTGCAAAATGATATGGAAGAGTCGCATTATTATCCGTTGCTGGTGACCCAGAAATCGGATAAGGAAAAACTGCAGCGGAAAAGACTCAATTACCGCTTTGACAGATTGTTTTATGAAGACGAGTGCTTGGAGAGATCGCGGTATGCGTCGTTGCTCCAGGCGGTAAACGAATACGGCTGGATGTGGCTGAACCGGAACGGCACTCCTGCCTTTTATCAATAGCCCGAACCGACCCGGACGATTGGCTGCCGCAAAAGCGCTATTTCAAACCGCTCAATACCTGGAAGAGTTATGAGGAACGTAACAATGGTAATTTTGAATACTTTCTCGGCCCCGGAGCCACAGAGTGGGACCGATGGCATTTCCAGGCTTATTATATTCAATTGCAAACCGAAGCTCTGCGTTCCAGAAGATATATTGCAAGGGTACAGGGACAGGGTTTTGCCTACCTTACCTCCAACAAAGGTTATAAGGGCGATTGGTTTTTAAACCCGATCAGCCTGACTGATACCCAGCGATATCTTAAAATGGCAATACCATTGCTATGCTCCCTTTGCCGTATTTATAGATATGGAAGACGGGCGTTACCTGAAGGACATCCGAATATTTACGCCCGGCGCCGAACATATTTTCAAACTATTCGGCATTAACGACCCCTGTACACCGGCAAGGTACGGTACACCTGAAATTAATAGGAGCCGGTGGCTGGGTGATATCGGCAGTACAGAAGGAAGTAGCGATTTCCCCTCATAGCGAGGAGTATCTGGCTGTCGGAATCGTGCTGCCGAAGGATGCCGGTGGGTACCTGCTGGTGTCGGAACTTACCGATTCGGAAAATAACAGGCAGGTAAGCAGGCGCTATATCAGGGTGGGCCCGGCAGCCGGTGAAGTGACCTTTCCCGACTATCCTATACAAGTTAACGGACTGGACAGATAATTTTAGCGCTTGAAATGACATGCAATATCTGAGAAAGATCATCGGCAGTATCGGCCCCGGTTTTATCATGGCTGCCGTAGTATTGGGCCCGGGCAGTATCACCACCTTTTCGAAAATAGGCGCTACACAAGGATATGCTTTCTTATGGGTGATCCTGCTTTCAGCCCTGCTTATGGCGGTTTATACCAATGTGAGCGTCTGTTTCGGCATGTTGCACAGCACCACTATCCTGTCGGCGATTGCTACAAAATACGATCGTTGGTTTGCAGTGGCCATCGGGGTCAGCTCTTTTTTATCATCATTGAGTTTTCAGTTTGGCAACAACCTGTGTGTGGGTATGGGAATTTTTGGGTTACATTCGTATAATCTGCCCCGCTGGCAAAAACCATTATTTTTGGTCAGATATTTTCGAATTTGTATGTCAGGTTTTCCTCTTTAATGATAATTTTCAAATAACTCGCATATTTATAACCATCCAGCAATGCGTCCATGGTAATGTGGAGGGTATTGCCCAGTTCCACAACGTTTCTTTTGTGGTCATGAGCCGTTATTATTGCATCAACGTTGTATCGCAGTGTCAGGTCTGTGAGGACCTGCAGTTCTTCGATGTTAGGATTGGTGCTTGTTGTCTTTCTGATCCTGAAAAGATTGACATGAGTAAAAATCACACATCGCCGGTAATCGGCCCTTAGTGTGCCGAGAATATCTTTCAGCCACTTGAGTTGCCGTTTGCCAAGCGTGCCTCCACCGGAATCGAGGCAAATAAAAAGGTCTTCGGCAGATGGTGTTTTTACCGTAAAATAGTAGGTAGATGAACCAAACAATTGATGATATTTTTGCCAACCGCGGAAGTATAAATCATGATTTCCGACGACCGGGAAGATGTTTAACGAATCTTCAGGGGGCATGCGATCATAAAATTTGTCAAAATCCTCTGCGTGGCCTGTTGTCAGATCACCGACCATCACCGCGGCTGCGGCGTTTTCGTCGATGGCATTTCTGAAATAGATATCGAGATTGTCTGTCCCCCCTACATGGCTGTCGCCCATGACGAAGAGGGTATAATTGTCATCAGAAACAACGATCTGGCTGTATGAGTGGTTCTCATTCCAATTCATCGACTGCCCGAATCGCTGTTCAACAGATTCGTAAGAGGCAACAAAGCCTCTTAACTCAAATTTGTCGCAGCCTGCCAGAGCGATGGCAGCAACCATCATGGTTATTATTTGTTTAATTCTGGTTTCCATATAACACCTGTTCTGAAGAAAAATCCGAAATAATTGACGCTGATATTGAATGCTCCTGCGCTCTTGTACCATGCCTCCGCGTAAAGAGTCAGCGGTGAAGAAATATCATATTTTCCATGGAGGTAAAATGCAGGATTGGTCTCCTGACTTATGAGAAAATTATCAATATTGGTAAATGTAAGGCCAATGTTCCATTCATTTTCTTCCGGCTTAAGATTATATCCTACAAGATACATTATATTCCAATTTTCGTGGATTCTGGATTTTGTGCCGGAATCGTTATCATCTCCCCCGGAGAAATGTTTTGTGGGAGAATAGGTTCTGAAATTGGTGCCGAGACGATAAAAAAAGTGGCGGCTATGTGCGCTTGCAATGACGCCCCAGTTCGTTTCATGAACCAGTTTTGAGAATGGATTATACATAAAAAAGGCATGGGCGGTGATCGGGAACCCCTTAATTTCAAATTCTCTCCCAGCTTTGAGAAATGATCCTGTGAAGGCTTTGTTCATGGGACTGACAGGATCGAACTGAACACCACCCTCAAAAATAAATTTTTCATAATGCCATGTGCCTGTTATTGCTGATTTCATAAAGAAACCCTCCGATACATTGCTTTCGCCCATATCCATATAGGCGGAAAGCCTGATCTGCGCATTGACATTAAAGCTAAAGGAAGCCGCGAACAGTAAAACTGGTAAAATCAGAGACCATTTTGCTTTGGTTTCGGTTGTCAACATTGTCAGTAATCTTTTGTCCAAGATTTTGAAGAATACGCCTGTTAATAACCGATATACTGGAAGAGTAACCCTTATGCGGACAGGATGTAATATTTTATTATAATTATATATAAAAATAATACTATTTTTTTACGACACCCTATTTGTACTATGGTTTGTATGGGAATGCCTTACCTTAATTATTGATTACTCAACATTAACTTTTCTGAGAGACAGAGGAAGGGCTAACGTTTTGTGTATAAATTATCTTCTCATGAATTTTTCCCTATTTTTGCCACTTCATTTTAGTCTATCTTTTAAAGTTGCCATATTATGCAGAGGAAAGCCTGGAGGATGATCCCCAAAGCCGGTTCGATTGACAATCTGAAGTTAATTGAGGAACCTATTGATGAACCGAAGGCTCATGAGATACAGGTCGAAGTGAAATCCATCGGATTCAATTTTGCCGATGTGTTTGCCATGTTCGGTCTGTATGGCGCCACGCCTAATGGATCGTTCGTGCCGGGCCTTGAATTTTCTGGTGTTGTGACAAAAGCCGGAAAGGATGTGCGTGAGGTAGCTATCGGACAGCGCGTTATGGGTGTGACGCGGTTTGGCGGCTATGCCACGCATATCAACCTCGACGAGCGGTATGTAAAGCCGATGCCGGGAGGGTGGAGTTTTGAACAGGGCGCCGCTTATCTGGTCCAGGCTCTGACTGCCTATTATGGATTACTTGAATTGGGCAATCTCAAAAAGGGAGATACGGTGCTGGTTCACAGCGCAGCCGGGGGTGTCGGTATCTGGGCCAACAGAATAGCAAAGCATTTTGGCGCTTATACCATTGGATGCGTAGGCAATGAATCAAAACTTAAATTGCTGGAAGAACAAGGTTATGACCAGGGATTTGTGCGAAATGAAAAAACATTCAGGCAGGACCTGAAGAAAGTGCTTGACGGAAGAAGGCTAAATATTGTAATGGAATGTATCGGAGGCAAGATACTAATGGGCAGCTATCTGGCTATGGCGCCGGAAGGCCGGTTGATCACCTATGGTTCGGCACATTACGCGCAGCCCGGAGCAAAGCCCAATTACCTGAAATTGATCTGGACTTATTACAAGAGGCCGATGCTCGATCCCCAGAAGATGATCGAACAGAATAAATCTGTCATGGGTTTTAACCTTATTTACCTGTATGAAAATCTTGACAGGATGTATGAGATTCTCAATAAGCTCATGAAGCTGGATCTCGGTGAACCCTATGTGGGTCATACTTTTAAATTTGATCAGCTCAGGGAAGCCGTCAGCCTGTTCCAAACGGGCAAGACTACGGGCAAAGTAGTGGTGACAACCTAAGCAGCCTTTCTATGGGAAAAATGCCATTTTGATTATATATAATTTTCAAGGTGCGGGCGGCTTTATGTTATTGCATTAGTTTTTTCCCGGTTAAGTATATGTCGAACGTACTTATTCTAAGTTAAACCTGATTTTTTATAACTTCGCACTGTCCTTTTCAATAATTAAATAATCCGTGATATGAACTACCTGACTATTGCGCTGGCTTTCACTGCATCCTCAATGGTTTCCTGTGGCAAGACAAAGAAGAATGCAGAGAAAAAAGTTTCCCTGTTCCCTTCTGAAATAGTTGATTTTGTTCCATATGACCAAAACCCGATATTCTCGGGAACCGGAACGGATACTTGGGATAAGCAGATTCGCGAGCGCGGCTACATTCTGAAAGAAGGAAATACCTACAAAATGTGGTACACCGGTTATAATTATGATATTGACAAGGTTATGCGCCTGGGCTATGCGACATCAAAAGATGGTATCCATTGGGAAAGGTATCCCGGAAATCCCATTTTCGATGAATACTGGACGGAAGACGTATTTGTGATTAAATATGAGGGCACTTATTATATGGTTGCCGAAGGCATGAATGATGTGGCGCATATGCTCACTTCACCAGACGGTATTCACTGGCAGCGCGATGGTGATTTGGATATCCGAAAAGTAAACGGTGTGCCCATTGATCCGGGAGCATACGGAACGCCGACGTTGTGGATCGAGGACGATATCTGGTATCTCTTTTACGAACGGGGGGATCTGGGTATCTGGCTTGCGAAATCCACTGATCACAAAGTATGGACCAACGTACAGGATGATCCGGTGATAAAGATGGGGCCGGGAAAATATGACGCCAAAGGCGTGGCTATTAATCAGATCATTAAGTACAACGGCAAGTACTATGGTTATTATCACGGCACACCGGATGAGGACTGGTCTTCATGGAATTCGAATGTGGCCGTATCGGATGATCTGATCCATTGGAAAAAGTATGAAAATAATCCCATTGTTGATACCGATAGTAATTCCAATAATTACTCAAGCCCCATCCTTGTCAATGATGAGGGGCAATATCGCCTCTATACCATGCACGACAAGGTGAGGTTGTATTTTCCGGGTAAACCTTGAATAGTGCGCCATAGAAAAATGATGATTTTTTCATGGGAATTCTCTGCATTATCACTCAGGGCGCGGCCCGAAGAATTTGCTGAATATCATCATCTCATTTTTAATTGGAAAACTCAGCGCTTCTTTAAGGTTTATGAATTATTCTGCCTTCCGAGCCATGAAAAAATAATAATTTTCTCATGGGGAATTATTTTTTTTAAAAAAGGATACTGCTAAATTTGGTGCGAGTTATGGTTGCGGGGCGGCATCCGGCCGCCATGCATTAATAGGGAATCCGGTGCGAATCCGGAACAGTACCCGCTGCTGTGATCCCTTCAAAAAGGTTTGACCATATCGTAATTCCACTGTCTTTGCATGGGATGGGAAGGAAGTCAAACCGGGGAAAGTCAGAAGACCTGCCATAGCGTAAAATGCTTCGGGAGAAAAGCGCTGTGATCATGTTTTATTCTGTTTCCTTGTTTCATTTCCGTAAGACGGCTTTTGCCGTGGCTTTGGCTATGGTCATGTTGGCGTCTGCCTGCAGTCAGCGTCAAAAAAAGCCTGTTTCTTATGATGATCAAGCTGCTAAAGGCCTCGTTCGCCATGCCATTGGTTTTGATCTTGAAAAGCATGATGATTTCATGCTTTTGCACCTCATCAGGCATTATAACGACAGGCAGGATACCCTCACGTATGTGATGCAGGAAAAAAATGCCCTGATTCCCATAGAATATTCGGACTATGAAAAAATAACGATTCCCGTCAGGCGGATCGCGCTGTTGCATTCTTCCTACCTCTCATTCTTTGACTTTTGCGGATCGCTGGACCACATCGCAGCCATCTCTGAGGCGCGATATGTTTATAATGAAAAGATTTATCAAGAGGTACAATCAGGCGCTTTGCCTGAGGTGGGCTATGGCGAGACGCTCGACAAGGAACGCCTGCTGGAGGCCGGGATTGACTTGGTGCTCACGATCGGTTTTCCCAATTCACCCGACAGAAACGGCGAGTTGCTCAGGGAGCTCGGTATTCCGGTGCTCGTCTTTTCCGATTGGCAGGAAACCACGTTGCCGGGTCGTGCGGAATGGGTAAAGGCCATTGCTGCCCTTGTGGGAAAGTTGGATGAGGCGGAGAAAAAATTCATGACAATTGAGCAAAAATATGATAGCCTGAGTATGCTGGTCTCCGGTGCCACCGGTCTTCCGACGGTGATCTGCAATCTTCCCTTCAAGGGAAACTGGTATATGCCCGGCGGCAACAGCTATGTCGCCAATATGCTGAAGGATGCCGGTGCGGACTACATTTTTGATGACAACAATGAAACGGGCGGTGTGCCGCTTGATTTTGAAGTTGTCTATGCCAAAGGGCTTGGAGCGGAGTACTGGATCAATCCCGATTTTGCAAACAGTGTCGATGAAATTTTGGCAAAAGATGAGCGGTTGAGAGATTTTGAGGCCATAAAAACGGGAAAGATTTTTAACAATAACAGAAGGTTGAAGCGTGGCGAAGTCAATGATTATTGGGAATCGGGCCTGATCAACCCACACCTAATCCTGGCCGACCTGATCAGCATTTTTCATCCTGAACTGTTGCCGGGTCATGAGTTGCATTATTATAAAAAAATTGGCAGTTGAAGAAGAGGGATCACCATATCGCAACGCACAGACCGGGAACGGGCGCCGGATTATCCGGTGCAACGATGCTTGGTATATCCGTGATCGTGTGCCTGTTTTGGTTTGTACTCGACCTGAGCTTCGGCTCGGTCAGGATTCCTTTCGGCGAGGTAATTAAAATGCTGACGGGTCAGGCGGTGGACAATGAGCTATGGGAAAAGATCATTTTTATGATCAGGATGCCGAGGGCCGTAAGCGCAGTGCTGGCCGGTGGTGCCCTGGCGGTGGCAGGCCTGCAGATGCAGACCTTGTTTCACAATCCTCTTGCCGGCCCTTCGGTGCTGGGTATCACCGCAGGTGCGAGCCTTGGCGTTGCCGTCGTGATGCTTGGGGCCGGAAGTGCGGCGAGCGTTTATGCCATCAGCAAAACTGGTATCGGCGGCAGTTGGCTGATCGTCGGCGCGGCGGCGGTTGGCGCCGGGGCGGTTATGTTTTTCATCATGTTGCTCAGCATGCGGCTCAGGGACAATGTTTCTCTCCTTATCATCGGCCTGATGGTGGGGTATATCACCGTCTCCATCGTCAGCATCTGGCAATATTTCAGCAATCCGGAACAAATACAGGACTACCTCCTGTGGACATTTGGTACGCTGGGTGGCGTTACGACAGGTCAGTTGAATATTTACGGTGCTGTGGCGGTTGCCGGTATGGTCATGGCCTATCTCGGCTCCAAACAGCTTAATGCGCTGCTTCTTGGCGAGAATTACGCACGCAGCCTTGGCGTCAATATCAGGGTTACGCGCATTTATATCATTACGGTTACGAGCTTACTGGCGGGTGTGGTCATTGCCTTTAACGGGCCCATTGCATTTGTCGGCATTGCCGTGCCGCATCTGGCGCGTATGGTCATGGGAACCTCCGATCACAGGATACTCATTCCTGCCTCCTTGTTGTTTGGCGCTATGCTGATGTTGGGTTGCGACATCATTGCGCGAATGCCCGGCAGTCAGATGACGCTGCCCATCAATGCCGTAACAGCGTTGATCGGAGCGCCTGTGGTGGTGTGGGTAATTTTGAGGAGTCGGAATCTGAGAACAGCATTTTAAGAGAATGGGCAAAGCACTGGAAATATCGAAACTTGAAATCGGCTACCTGAAGCGGGGCGGGATGGCCCTGCACGTTGCCGGGCCGCTTGATATTTCCATGGAAAAGGGGGCATTTCACTGCCTGCTCGGCCCCAATGGGGTAGGCAAGTCAACGCTGTTGCGAACAGTAGCCGGCATACAACCGGCCCTTGGGGGAGATGTGAAAATATTGGGTATCGATCTGAAAAAGGCCGATAATAAAATGCTTGCCAAAATGCTGAGCGTAGTCCTCACCGACCGCATCGGCCATGGCAATCTGACCGCGTATGAGTTGGTCGCTTTGGGGCGGATACCCTATACGGGATGGTTCGGAAGACTCGACAAAGAAGACAGGATAAAAATAGGATGGGCCATCGAGAGCACCGGCGTCGGGCAGTTTTCGGGCAAGAGCATTCATGAACTGAGCGACGGGGAAAGGCAGAAGGTAATGATAGCCAGGGCATTGACGCAGGACACGCCGCTGATATTGCTTGATGAGCCAACAGCCCATCTCGATCTGCCCAACCGGATCGATATCGTACGCCTCTTGCGCAGGCTGGCACGGGAGACGGGCAAGGCCATCATCATGTCTACCCATGAACTGGACCTCGCCCTGCAGGCGGCGGATAATATCTGGCTCATGACCCATGAGAAAAAGATATATTCCGGCGTACCGGAAGACCTCGTGCTCAACGACGCCTTCGCGAAAGTTTTCACAAAAGATGGCGTGGAGTTTGACAAGTCACGTGGCGTGTTCAGGGTGGTGTTGCCGCAGCGTGAAGCGGTCGGTGTTGCCGGCGATGAGACGGGCGCCTTCTGGACGGCTCATGCCCTGGAGCGCCTGGGGTATCCTGTTGCAGGAGGTAGTAAAAATAGCCGTTTTGTCATGGTGAGCAAAGCCGGGGATGGATGGCGGTGGCAATATCACAAAGGTGGTGAGCACATTGAATGTCAGTCGATAGAGGCATTGCAGCAATTGCTGGAAGGGAAAGGAGGTGTGTCATGAGAAAAGGGCTGTTTTTTTATCTGTTATTCATGGCCATGATACTTGGCGCCCGGGCACAGATGAAGACCGTAGAACTGGATGAAGTGATGATCTCATCTTTGCCTTTTGAGAAGTTCATTTCCGGCAGCAAGGTGGAAAAAGCCGACAGTCTGCAACTGGCTGAAATGGGGCAAAAGACGCTTGCTACATACATGCAGCAAAACACAACGGTTTACATCAAGGAGCGCGGCAACCGAATGTTGGCTACGGTCTCATTCCGGGGCACCGGCTCTTCGCATACGGGAGTGTACTGGCATGGCATCAACCTTAACTCCCTTACCCTCGGCAATACGGATTTCAACAGTGTCCCGATGTTCCTGTTTGATGAGATCGCCGTGGAATACGGTGGGGCGAGCTCGTTGCATGGCAGCGATGCTATCGGAGGCAGCATACACCTGAGTTCCGTGCCGCAGTGGACTGATGGAGTGAAAGTGCGATTGAGGCAAGATTTCGGAAGTTTTGGAAATTATTTTACAGGAGTCAGACTCAATACAGGCAATGGTAAATGGGAATCAAAGACGGGGTTTACGCTTCAGAAACTTCAAAACAATTTTAAATATGATATCACAGACCGGTTGGGGGACCGTTATGAGATAGAACAGAAAAATGCAGCCGTCGGGAATTATGCCTTTATGCAGGAGTTGAACAGGAAAGTGGCAAAAAACGGCTATTTCTCATTAAAAGGCTGGTTTAGCAAAAATGAGCACCAGATACAACCTCTGATGGTCACAACGCCGGATGAGGAACAAGAGGGCGACAGAATACTCGACCGCAACCTGAGGGTCATCGCTGTTTACGAGCATTTTTTCGCAAAGGGACAGTTGAATTCGAGTCTGGCATATGTATGGGATTATCAGCTCTTTAATGAATCCGATGTCATCGAGACCAAAAGGAGTGAGGCAACGGTTGATTATGAGTGGGAAGTGAGAGACAATTTCACGCTGAAAGCGGGCGGCAATGCCAAATACATCGTGCCCAACGTGTGGTCTTATGAGGAAGACCTGAGTGAATGGCGCGGTGATGTCTTCTTTTCCATGAGAGCGGAGCCGCTTGACAACTGGCTCGTCAACCTGAATGGCCGGCAGACATTTGTTCAAAACATTCAGGCGCCTTTTGCACCGTCGTTTTCGACGAGTTATACCATTGCCGCCGGGCAGGCAATGCTCACCTTTCGCTTGCAGGCAGAGCGCAGCTATCGCATACCCACGTTCAATGACCGCTACTGGGGAGAATTGGGTCGGCCCGACCTCCTGCCGGAGCGGGGTTACAGCATTGAGGCAGGGCATCATCTGCAATGGCGTCAAAGCGGCCACTCACTCGATTTTGACATAGCTGCGTACTACATGAAGGTCGATGACTGGATAGCCTGGAAACCCACAGGCAATCTGTGGAGGCCTTATAATCTGAAGAAAGTCGGAGCGGGGGGTATCGAAGCAAACGGAAAGTATAAATGGCAGATTTCTCATGGGTTCATCCAATTGCGGGGAATGTACGCATGGAATGTGACCGAATTACTGAAGGGGATAGCAGAGAATGATCCGGCCGTGGGCTACCAGTTGCCTTATACGCCGCGGCACAGGTTTGGCCTCGGCGCCTCTGTGCTATGGAAAAAATGGCATTTTTCCATTGACAACACTTATACGGGGACACGGACGGGTATAGATGTCATCAATGAGCAGCTCGATGACTACCTGCTCACCGACCTGAGCGTATCGCACAGTTTCCGTTTGGGGCAGCAGGCATTTTCCCTGCAGGGACAGGTGCTCAATGTCTTTGACATTGAATACCAGAATGTGAAGCGGTATGCTATGCCGGGAACAAATTATTTACTGAGTATCAATATTTTAATCAATTAGTCAATTAACTATTAACATTTAAAAATCATGAAAATTTTAAAATTTGTTGTT
Source organism: Cyclobacteriaceae bacterium (assembly GCA_015492915.1). Taxonomy (GTDB): domain Bacteria; phylum Bacteroidota; class Bacteroidia; order Cytophagales; family Cyclobacteriaceae; genus JAAUQL01. Next base: position 1,886 of record WGED01000049.1, on the reverse strand, counting down.
TTGTTATTTTCCCTTGTGGGAATACTTGTTTTCTCATCATGCGATAATGGCGGCAATATTGCACCACCAAAATTGACTGGGGTGATCATCGTAAATGAAGGCAATTTCGGGCAGGGCAACGGCAGTATATCATTTTATGATGAAGAAAACATGGCCATCACGAACAATGTGGTGAAAGGAGCCAACAATGGCCAGGAGATTGGTTCCACGATTCAGTCGGTGACGCCCTATGGCGCAGTAGGTTACGTGATTTGCAATGCAACGGATAAAATAGAATTCATCGACCTTGAAGACTATAAATACTTAACCAATCCTGTCACCAACATCAGCCAGCCCCGCTTTATGATTGGTTATGGCGATCGAGGGTACATAACGTGCTGGGGGCCATGGGGCGATAACTGGGATTTACCTGATTCTTATGTTGCCGTATTGGATTTGGTCAGTAACGAAATTGTCGATTCGATCGAATGCGGATCCGGTCCCGAGGGTATTATCGGCCTCAGCAACAAAATTTATGTGGCCAATTCATACGAAACTACAATTACCGTGATCGATCAATTTACCAGCAAAACCAGTACGATTCAGCTCGACGCCGCACCAAAGCATTTTGAATTTGACGCCAACGGCCAACTATGGGTCACGGTTACATCCTCTTTCGGCACATATCCTCCCGAATTCGTTGGCCTCCAATCGATTGATCCGGACAATGACACTAAAGGTACTTTTGTGCAGATCCCCGGTCTTTCTGATAAAGGAGTGATGGCTTTGAGTGGCGACGGGCAGGTTATCTATTTGCTGACTGCCCAGCCGTGGCCCGGAACAAAAACCGAAGTCTGGGCTTTCAATACAATCACAAAAACCCTTGAGGCTGAAGCATTGATTTCCGGTGATAATTTTTATGGCCTGAGTGTCAATCCGACCACCGGCAAAATTTATGTGGCCGATGCGGCGGGCTTCCAGGGTAACGGCCGGATAATCGTATACGATATGGAAGGCAATCAACTTGATGAGCAAATCGTCGGCGTGGGTCCCAACGGCTTTTTATTTAAATAACCGGTATCATGCCCGAGACGGAAGGGGAAGTAAAAAAATGCCCGCGCTGCGGCAACAGGTTTTTATGCAAGAATCATGATATTTTCAATTGCTTCTGCATTATGATACCACTCAATGCCCTCGCCAGACAGTTGATCTCAGAAAAATATGACGACTGTCTGTGCGAGGCTTGTCTCAATGAATATGTCGCCAAGACCGAGGGTGCCCATGAGAAATAGGTGATTTTTTCGCAGGAGCATCATTGCAAAAGGGTGGAGGCCCCATGACGAGCACGGAGGTTATCACTCTTTTAAAAATTTCCAAAAATAAAATAGTGAATGGAAGTAATGAACATCTATGAAAAAAACAATGATTTTTCCACCGCGCACTCTTCGATCCCTCGTACTGGCGCAAGACTTTCGTGTGGGATGGCGTTCCGGCAGGTCTTGTGCCTGTTCATGAGAGGTTATAGTATGGAAACCATTTGAAATTCCTGGCTCAGGCACGAGTCTGCAGCACACTGACTTTCGCAAAGACTCGCGCCGGTAGAGGGCCTTGCTCGTGAATAGGATCCCTTCTTGAGGCCAGGGAGGCTGCCTCAAAAGTATTTGCGTGGGGAAATATCCCAATAATGCTTAAAGATTCAGCTCTCAATAAATTAAATATTTTGTTTATATGCTTATTTCTTCTTTAAGTGGGAGATTGTTCCAATGGGAACGAAAAATCGGCCACTTTTGAGACAGCCTCATGAAAAAACGCCACATTCTCATAAAATTTCCCTTGAGCAATTGTGAAAATCTGATCATGATACTTTAAGCCTTTTTCTTTATGTCAATGGGGTCGCATGCCATTCT
>WGED01000048.1 GCA_015492915.1 Cyclobacteriaceae bacterium | reverse complement strand
TCCCCGACAGTATCATCCCAACCTGCCTGACGCGCTATTTCAAGGGCCGAGTTGGAAACCTTCGCCCTGAAACGGGTCAGTTCCTTGACGGCTTTCCAGACCTGTTGAATTTCTTTGATATTCAGTTTTGTCTGGTTGAGCAGGATAAAATGCTTGCTTAAATCTTCCTCATTAAACAGCACATAGCAATCCGCCTCGATTTCCTCATCACGCCCGGCCCGGCCTGCCTCCTGAATGTAATTTTCCAGCGAATCCGAAATTTCGTAATGAATCACCATACCGACATCTTTCTTGTCCACCCCCATACCGAATGCGGATGTGGCAACCATGATCTGCACTTCTCCGTTGATGAAAGCATCCTGATTGGTTGTTTTTTCCTGTTTTTCCATTTTGCCGTGATAAGGTTTGGCTGCATAACCGTCGTCGGAAAGCCGCTCGGCAAGTTGGTACGCTTTGTAGGTGCGCGATACATAGATGATGGTGGGGCAATTGTGCAGATCGATCAGATCGCGGACGGTGCGGTATTTTTCTTCCTCGTCATTCTTCGGATAGACCTTAAACCGGAGGTTTTTTCTGGTGGCATTCGTTTTAAAGACTTCCAGGTCAAGGTTTAGCTTGTCTTTGAAATAGTCTTTGACGTCTGCGATTACGTTTTGTTTTGCCGTAGCCGTGAAACAGGAAACCGGTATGTCGTCATCAATATTTTTCTTTTCCTTTAGCGATTTGATAAAATTGCCGATATACAGATAATCAACCCTGAAATCCTGCCCCCAGGCCGAGAAGCAATGGGCTTCGTCTATCACAAAGCGCACGATATTGCGTCCGAGCAGAAGGTGCTCAATGGTCCTTGAGCGCAGCGATTCGGGAGAGATATACAGGATGGAAGCGGAGCCGTCGGCCACTCTTTCAAATGACTTTGCCCTTTCGATGGGGTCCAGCAGGCCGTTGATCGTGACGGCGTCGGTAATGCCTGCTTTTTCAAGGTTATCAACCTGGTCTTTCATGAGCGACTGCAATGGCGAAATCACCACAGTCAACCCCTTGACACTTTCGCCCTGCATCAGGGCGGGCAATTGAAAAGTCAAAGACTTGCCGCCACCCGTAGGAAATACCGCCAGTATCGACCGGTAACGGATGGCGGCCAGGGCGGCTTTTTCCTGCAAGGGCTCGCCGTTGTAGGTTTTGAAGCTGTCGAAACCGAAAATATTTTTCAGGCCCGAGTGTATATCCAGGGACTTGTCGCAGTATTCACAACCGGTAATGCAGGGAGCATTACGCAACAGAAACATGACCCTGTGCACTTCGGGAAAGCGCTTCAGTACCCACGGGGGTGTGATGGAATATCTGTCCTGTACATCGATCAGGGTCAGGCAATACGCCAACTCCACGGGGTTGGTATCGATGATCAGTTGTAAGTTGACATTGTGGCAAATATCGCCCCGGAACCTGTCAATGATTAAATTTTTGACGTCGTTATCTTCAATTTTATAATCGATAAATTCGAAAAACCCTGAAAACTCTTTGCGGGCATGCAGCAGGTGGTAAAATATCTGTTGCAGGACCGGATGAGTACGCTGAAATTTATCTATCTCGTCATAAAACAAGCCCCGGGCCTTCATGGCATCGTTGAGCGGGTTGTTTAGCTCATCGGTTTGCAGTTTGTCATCTTTCAGCAGGTGGTGGTATGGCTTAGCCGGAAACAACAGGGCGGAGAGATACAGCGTGTCAATGACACGGTATTTTTCGACGTCGATGTGACCGGCGAGGTATTTCAGGTCGTGGTCGATGATATTGTGGCCACAGAGAAAACCGGCACCGGAGATAAAATGATTAAACTGCTCCTTGCTCCGGTCGTGAAAAGCCTCCCCCTTGACCTTTAATGCCCCGAAGTCATGAATTGAGCCGGAATCAAAGTCTGTTTCGATATCAATAAAAACGATCGGTTTCATGAAAATGCTTTTGACTTTTTTGCCACCATCACCTCAGGGCAGATAAAATATTCTTTACTGTAAATAAAAGGGTAAGTGAATTTAATCCCAAAAAATACGTCTTAATTGCAAGGTTTCCATAGGGCAGCGGTGAAAGGCGCACCCTTTGTCCTTAAGCTTATCGAAGATAAAAAGGAACTATGCCATGAAAAATACCCGTTTTTTCATAGTGCATATCAGACGAAACCGGGGCGTAGCGTCCGCTACGCCCAGTCCCCGGGGTTTCAATTCAACATATCCACTGACAAGCGATGCTGTGCCTTCTGAATCACATTGATTATCGTCACCCAGAGCGTAAGCGAGGAGTCTGTTGATGGGAAACGGGTGGGGATTAATTTGAAAGATGCTTCGCTGCCGCTACCGATGACGTGTTTATGCGTCATCCCATTTTGTGTGTTTGGGACTCCCAAAAATTAGGTCTCTGCATGACGG
>WGED01000047.1 GCA_015492915.1 Cyclobacteriaceae bacterium | reverse complement strand
GTTTCAATATGTGGGAAGACCGGGCAGCGCCCGGCAAAGAGATGCGCTATTACCGCCCTTATCTGCGATTTGACGAAAAGCTGTGGAACGAGCTGTTGCAAAAGATGGCTGCCGCCAAAATGAACATGGTAGTCATAGACCTGGGCGACGGCGTGCGGTATGAAAGCCATCCGGAGATCGCCGTTGAAAATGCGTGGTCCGTGATTAGACTGCGCGAAGAGCTGAAAAAGCTGCGTGAGATGGGCCTGGAGCCTGTCCCCAAACTCAATTTCGCCTCATCGCACGATGCGTGGCTGGGCGAATATTCCCGTTGCCTTTCGACGGAAAAATATTACCGGGTATGCGCCGATCTGATCGCCGAAGTGAGCGACATTTTCGGCAAGCCGCGGTTTTTTCATTTGGGCATGGACGAAGAGACGGCAGGCCATCAGAAATATTATCAATATGTGGTGGTAAGGCAGTTTGACCTGTGGTGGAGGGATTTCCTATTTCTTCAAAACGAAGTGAAAAAGGCGGGCAGCCGTCCGTGGATATGGTCGGACTATCTGTGGAGGCATCCTGCAGATTTCTTTGAGAAAATGCCGAAAGACGTATTGCAGAGCAACTGGTACTACGGCGTGGAGTTTGGCAATGATAAAATGGTAAAAGCCTATGACCGCCTGGAGGAGCACGGCTTTGACCAGATCCCCACGGCGAGCAACCACTCCCACAAAGACAACTTCTGGCTGACGGTGAATTATTGCACCAATCACATTTCATCAAAGCACCTGCTGGGTTTTTTGCAGACGCCCTGGCGCCCGACGATCGAAGAATTCAGACAGCACCATCTGGAAGCCATAGCGCAGGTGGGAGCAGTGATTGGGGATTACCGCTACTGAAAGATTTGTATTTTTATCCGGATTTAACTTTTCACATAGGGGCAGTAATAGATTCGGCGGTTTTCTGTGTAGGTATGGTAAACTTCATTAATTTTATCGACAGGCGATTTTTGGGTCAATTCAGTCCCGCATCATACCGTCACTCATGAGAAAACAGCAAAAAAACAGCAACAAATTCATGGCATTCATCAGGATGCTGGGGCCGGGGGTGATCACGGCGGCGCTCGTCTTCGGGCCGGGCAGCCTGACGGTAGCATCGAAGCTCGGGGCAGGCTTTCAGTACAAGCTGCTGTGGGTGGTGGTGATTGCTACTTTTTTCATGATCGTATTTACGCTGATGTCAACGCGGATCGGCATTACTTCGGGAGATACCCTGATCGGCGTCATCCGAAAGAAATACGGTAAATTCTACTCGGGCGTCATCGGGGTGGGTATTTTTCTTGTCGCGGTCTCCTTTCAGTCGGGCAATTCGATCGGCGCCGGCCTGGCCTTTGCAGGATTGTTTGATACCGGCCCCGGGCCGTGGATTATTTTCTTTTCGGCTACGGCCATTGCCTTTTTGTTTTTACGCTCTTTTTACAAAATACTCGAGAAGATCATGATCGCCATGGTGGCGCTCATGCTGCTGTCGTTTTTGTTTACCCTAATCATTTCGGCGCCTGCCATCGACGAGCTTGTCATGGGACTAGTGCCTCAGATGCCCAAAGGGGCCGAGATGCTGTCCATCGCGCTTGTAGCGACCAGTTTTTCCATCGTGGGGGCATTTTACCAGTCTTATCTCGTGAGGGAGCGGGGATGGAAAAAGGGTGATTATCCGGTGTGCCGGCGCGAAGCGCTCACGGGCATTGTGGTGTTGGGCTTCATCACCATGATGGTCATCACCGCGGCAGGGGCGGTGCTTTATCCGCGGGGCATCTCCGTGGCTTCGGCGGCAGACATGGGAGAGGCCATCCGTCCGCTGTTCGGTGATTTCTCGTCCACGGTCTTCATGACAGGGCTGTTTGCGGCATCGTTTTCGTCGCTCATCGGCAATGCATCCCTTGGCGGCTCCATCATCGCCGACACCCTGTCGATCGGCAGCAAAATGGAGGACTGGCCACTGAGGCTGGCCATCATCCTGATCATCATCACAGGGGCGCTGCTATCCGTCGTTTTCAGCGAAATGGGGCTGCGGCTGATCGTGCTGGCGCAGCGCCTTACCATCCTTTTCGTACCTTTCATCGCCGTATTTATCCTGCTGGCAGCCAACGACAGGTCTGTGGTGAACGGTATGAAAAACAACCGGCTTGCCAATATCGCAGGTGTGGCGGGACTGGCGCTGCTCACCCTGCTCGCTTTGTACAATGTCTATAAACTCATTTACTCATGAAAAATACAATAAAATCCATATCCGAACTGGAAGATGTGCTGTCGGCGCCGTCAGACAGGTTGTTGAACGACATGGAAAAAATCCATGGAAATATCATCATTTTGGGGGCGGGCGGTAAGATGGGGCCCAGCCTTGCCAAACTGGCGAACAGGGCGTTGAAAAAACTCGGAAAGAAAAACGAGGTGATCGCCGTTTCGAGATTCTCCAGCCGGGCGGCCCGGGAAGACCTTGAAAAAAATGGCATAAAAGTCATAGCCGCCGACCTGCTCAATGAGGAGGAACTGAAGAATCTGCCTGAGGCGGAAAATGTCATTTACATGGCTGGGCAAAAGTTCGGGACACAGGGCAATGAGCCGTTTACCTGGGCGATGAACGCCTACCTACCGGGGTTGGTCGGCGCGAAGTATCAGGGTTCGAAGATTGTCGTTTTCTCCACCGGCAATGTATATCCCTTCATGCCGGCGGATTCGGGTGGGGCGACCGAAGAGGTGCCGCCGGAACCTGTCGGGGAATATGCACAGTCGTGTCTCGGGCGGGAGCGTATTTTTGAATATTTTTCCGCCAGGTACAAAACGCCCGTGTTCATGTACAGGCTCAATTATGCCATAGATCTGCGGTACGGTGTATTGTATGAAATCGGCAAAGCGGTGTATGAAAACCAGCCTGTTGACCTGACCATGGGTTATGTGAATGTGATCTGGCAGGGCGACGCCAATGAGTATGCCCTGCGGGCGCTCCGTTATTGTCAGTCACCGCCCAAACTCATGAATATCACAGGGACGGACACTTTGAAGGTGCAAGAACTGGCCTTGCGGTTTGGCGAGCTTTTCGGTAAAAATCCTGTTTTTGAAAACGAGCCCGAGCCTACCGCCCTGTTGAGCAACGCCGGGGAGATGGCGCGGACTTTCGGTGAGCCGCAGATATCACCGGATCAGATGATCTATTGGGTGGCGGAGTGGATAAAAAAGGGTGGGCCGTCACTGAACAAGCCCACACATTTTCAGGAAAGAAAAGGGAAGTTTTAAGTATTAGCGCAAGCGATTGCCAAAAGAAAAATCATGAAAAATCCATAATTTTTGCCGGTTACTTATGAAAACATTGAGACAAGAAATCCGATCCCTGCTGCATGAGGGTTGCGTGATCCCCGCCCATCCGCTGGCGCTGGATGCGCAGCGCAAACTTGACGAAGCACGGCAGCGCCTGCTCACCCGTTATTACATGGCCGCCGGCGCCGGCGGCATTGCCGTGGGGGTGCATACGACCCAGTTTGCGATTCGCGACCCGCAGTATTATCTCTATGAAAAAGTGTTGAATTTGGCGGCGGAAGAGGTGGAAAGGGCACACCTTGACAGGCCTTTCATCAGGGTGGCGGGCGTGAGCGGCGATACGGCGCAGGCCGTGAAGGAAGCGGAAACCGCCGCCCGGCTGGGTTATGACATCGTGCTGGTGAGCATGAACGGCATGCAGGACTGGACGGAGGAAGCCCTGCTGGAACGCACAAGGGAAATCGGCCAGGTGATGCCGCTGTTTGGGTTCTACCTGCAGCCGGCCGTCGGCGGGCGCAGGCTGAGCTTTGATTTCTGGAAAGGCTTTGCAAACATCTCGAATGTGTATGCCATCAAGATCGCACCGTTCAACCGCTACCAGACGCTCGACGTGGTGCGTGCGGTCTGCCACTCGGAACGCAGGGAGGAAATCGCCCTTTACACGGGCAATGAC
>WGED01000046.1 GCA_015492915.1 Cyclobacteriaceae bacterium | reverse complement strand
TGGAATTTGGGCATTCATCGATATACTGACGAGCGAATTTATCAGTTCGACCGATAAAATAATATGGCTACTTGTAGTTGTATTCATCCCTGTTCTTGGTTTTGTCTTATATTTTATCTACGGTAGGAAGCAAAGAGTTTCAGCAAAAGGTTAGAGAACAACAGGACTTTCAAATTTCAGATATTTTTAGTTGGATAAACTGTCTCAGTGATACATCGTTGCGTTAGCATCTCATGGCCTACCATTTGCTCCATCCGACCGACCGAGCGCGTGCCTTTTAGCTTGCTTTGCGAGTTTTATAAGTTATCATTCTTAATAAGGTTATATGAATGTTTTTCATCGAAATGTGGATCACCATCCGTTTGATGCCTGGTGCAGGGTATCGTCCTTCAAGCGGCTGCAGCGGATAGGCATCCCCACGAGCAAGCTCGCGTGCCGGCTGTCTCTGACCCGCAGGTGTTATGCGTGCAAGTCCAGAGTTCATGGATAGCAAAAAGCAAACATGGTTGGCAACATGGATACTACATCACCAATGTTTACACTCATATTATTTAGTATAACAGTTATTGGCTGTTGGGTAAACAATACTACTGTGTTAGCCCAAGATGCGGGTTTCTACGCCGGACCACGTATTGGTATGATGATCACGTCACCAGGTACTTATGATGACAATGGTGCTGTTGGTGCTCTATTCGGGTATCAAATTAGAAAATGTTGTTGGGCTATAGAGGTAGAAGTCAATACGACAGTAACAAACAGAGATTGGGAAGGTAGCTCGTTAGGTGTGTTTGGAGTCTTTAGGTCGGGACGCATAGGATCAGACTTTTTCTTTTTTTTCCCAATGGCAAAGCTTGGCTTAGTTCAGAATCGATTTGCTAGAGATGGAGGAGTACTAGAAAAAAAGAATTATTTGGGAATTGGTGTTGGAGTTAATTTAGGTGATGAGAATTATACAATTGAGATTGAGTTTTCAGGAGCGGCTACAGCGAGTCTTGGGTCAGATGAGGTTATTTTTTTTCGATCGGTATTCTTTTTCCATTCTGAGTTAGTGATGAAATTCAACTATGGCTCTTCCTCAGATTTTGTGGGGTGATCAGGGCTTAGCGTTCGGCTATGTTTTTTCCACATCTCGGGATCGTGCCCGACGGGTACGTCGGCAGCCGTTGAATAACCCCGCAATTGGTCATATTTGACTCTCTGTTCTTTGCTCAGTATCGTGTCCATTTGCAGATGGGCGCGCAAATGCACGAAACGAAGCTGAGCGTACACATCAGCGCTTTCTTTGACTTGCGACTGCAAAATTTTTTCTGAAATCATCCGATCGGCAAACGCGTCATTCATTTTTTTCTCGATCGCGATGATCTGCTTGCCCAGTTCCACGGCATCATTTTTCATCTGATCATAGATAGCCTGGATTTGCGCGACCTGTTCGTCGCTCAAATTCATGTCATCAGCGAGATCCAGTACATGCCTGGGGCCGGGATATCCGTTCAATTCCGCCAATTTGGCCATGCCGCCGAAGGGAGTACCCGATCCGGAAAGCAGCCCTTTGATCTCGCCCGGCGAGAGAGATTTGATCCCCCGCTTCTCCTGACCTGCATAAAATGAGGGCTTTTGGACTGAATGCTCTGTTTTGGTCTCTGGCTCTGAGCATGCTGATGTGGTTAAAAAAAATAACAATATAAAACCGATTTTTTTCATCTCCGCTCCTTCCTCATGAGTGCATTTTGTGTATGCTGATTCGATCCCTGCAGGAATTTACCGCGAGACAAAATAAAAAAAACATCTCGCTGCAGCAAGGGGAAAGTCACAACAGACAGCGCATTTTTGTGGTAACTTGAACGTCTTGCAGTGTGAAAAGGTCTCATTAAATACCAGCACACAGCGGCGAATGAAAATACGTCCGCCTCGTAGTACTCCTGCCGCAATAAATCCGATATTCCACATGAAAAACATTGGGGCACAGCATGCAAAAAGCCAAAGCAGGCGATGGCCACAAAACAAAGATACAGGCAAAAGACCAGCCACCGAATGATGTGCAATTCCCTTTGCGCGAACCAGGTGACAAATGGAAGTTTTTTGGCTGGCTGATTCTATCCCCCACAGTGATCACGACACTAACAGTGATACTCCTCACAAAGCTCATCTATCCATACGTTTCGCTTCTGTCATTGTTTGTAATTGGCTTGTTTCATATAGGCACCTTGTTGTTTTTTTTGTGGTTACTATGGCTACCCGCCGTCCTGGCGTATGTACCGTGGAGTGACAGACTGGAAACTGGGTTCCTGGTAGTCAGAGACATTATTTTAATCCTGATATTTTATTACTTCTTTCCGCATCACTATCTGTTGCAATATTCTTTTAAAAAATACGAATTCTCAACAGGAGGTCTGAAAGTCTATGGTGTCGTGCTCTTTTTCATAGGGGGCATCATCGTTGCTTTATCGATGTATACGATGAAAAGGGGGGCTTTTAGCAATGTGCGAAAAGGGGAGAAACCAGGCCGTGTACCCTATCTTTTACGCTGGAAATTAGCCGACATCATAACGCAGTTGATTTTTTTATTCATGTTCATCGTTGTAGAATTTCGCATGCTGCTGTTTAGTCATGAATATCGCGGTCTCTTCTTTTTTGAATTTGAACCTTGGGATTATCTTGCTTATAAACACAGTTTCGAGCAATTTGCCGTTGTCGCGTGCAGTGCTTTTTTGTCTGCGTTAATATGGTTTTTGCTCGGTATTGTCCCCAACAGGGTGATGAACTCCGTTTTGATTACCGCTACATTCAGGGAGCGAGACGTGAGAGGCTTGTTCTGGAAATCCTATCGGTATGTTCGTCATTTTTTGTCAGCAGTATTATATAAATCTCCTGTATTGCCTTTATTGTTGGCAACAACATTTGCCCTTTTGGCTGTACCGATTGTATTTTTCTATTTTGGCGAAAACGATGTGATACAAAACTTATTTAGCGCAGATGTACTCATTCTGTTTGTTGGTATCACCTCGACCTGGTTGGGAACTTTGATGTTCGCCGTCGTCCACCCTGATGAAACATTTGGTGATTATTTTAATAAGGCAATCTCCCGGCTGCTTCTGCGTATTCAGGATCATAAAATTTATATCGGGTATGGTAGCTTGGGTAAGCGAATTGTTCAAAGGGAGCTCAAAGAAAAAAAGCTTCACGCGGATGCAAAAAAGTTTTTTTATCATGTTGTGACACCTGATATTCAATTGGAAACAATCTCTACGCGTGTTGTGGTTGTCGAAAAAAATCTGCAGCATATCGTTTTTTCCAGCAGCGATGAGCTGCTCGGTGACTTTGGCGTTGTTTCGGCCTGTGAAAAGAGGATACAGACGCTAGACCCACAAGGTAATCAAGTTCGTGCAGAAACCCGTGTCCTGGTGCCGACGATAATCGGCGACGCTGGCCATGCATTCAGTGTTGCACGCGCAAATATGGAAAGAGCCAAGCAAATAATATGCACTGTTCCCGATGAAAATATCATCCAGTCTGTATTTCAGGACGTAAAACGGTATTCGATTCCAGCAATATTGAGTGTGCCTCGCAGCGATCAGCTTTCTTATTTTATTTATCAAATCAGAAATAAGAAGATAACACTGCTGTATCCTGAATTCGATAGTGGCATATCGATAGGATTTCGCATTTTTGCCATGATGAAAAAAATTGTTGCAGTGAAGTCTGATGTAAATGAGAGTGCTAAGGGAAAAGCAACGGAAACAAAGAATGCCGAAAACCTTCTATCAGATGTCAGCGGGAGTGATTCTAAGGAAAAAACTACGGAAACAATAGATCCCGAACACCTTCCAAAAGTTATGCTGGTTGGAAATAATCGTATAAACCAATATATGTTTGAATCGATATGGATGAATATTCATGGTTTGCTATACG
>WGED01000045.1 GCA_015492915.1 Cyclobacteriaceae bacterium | reverse complement strand
GGATAACTGTTTCAACCCTGAGACCTGTCATGTCAGCAATCTGCTGACGTGTATAAGGTACGCAAAACTCCTCACTCTCCGGCAATCCCGAATCCTCTCTCAGATATTTCAATAGAGTCATGACTACATGGTCGGGATAATAAGAAGAAATCTCTTTCAATAAAATTGCCTTATAGCGCAATCTGTTTGACATGAGTTCCAGGAAATTCATCTGGATTTCGGCATGATCCCTTAACAACTTTAAAAATTGTTGTTTCTGCAATCTGGCAATCTTCGATTTTTCCGTAGCTACAGCATTATTCGGATAATTAAAATTGCCGAAAAGCGGCGGTTCTCCAAAACTCTGGCCGGCTTTAAATATCCCCTGTATAAATTCCTGCCCGGTATCACTGAAACTCGACATTTTGACCGTGCCGTTGATAACCTGGAAATAATAAATTGCCTGTGTGTCTTCCATGAAGATCAACTCATCTTTCTGAACTATGAAAAAATTAGCTCCATAGTCATTAAGCAGGGTTTCAGGTATAATCATAAAGGTCGCCCGGGGTAGTAATTGATCTAAAATTAATGAATATTCATTAACGACCTAAAAATACAATAAAAGTTTTACCCCGTAGCATTGGCAGCCTTTAAATGACGGATAGCATCTAATACTTTAGAAAAAAGGACGTTGTTTTCAAGGTGCATATGAAAATGCATATCCAGTTCAAATTTCCTCATCTCATCAAAAAGCAACTTAAACCCGGGACTGCTCCCGGCTGGCGCCATATAATTATTACAAAGGTTGCGCAGCGTTTTCAGGGAAGTTCCCGTAAGGATATGATCTTCCTCCATCCAGTTAATAGAGTCATAAAGCTCTTTCATAGCTTTTACTGATTTTCCCTTGATTGATTTTTCGAATTCCTTGAATGATGGGAAGACTATTTCCTCTTCATCTCTCACATGTTCTTTTAAATCAGCCTGAAATTGCTTAAATGTCTCTTTGATCATGGGTAATTGAGGATGTGTGGCCGAATGCACGGAGATCAGCAAATCAAGAAGCCTATCGAGCTCGGGTATTGCCTTTTTTATATAGGTATGGTGATTGTTGATGATGTAATCAATGGTAAAGGAAATAGACCATACCTCTGTACGCAGTGGATTTACGACCATCATCGTGGTCCCCTGTTTCATCTTCTGATAGATTGACCTGACATCTTCTACCAATTCCTTCAGCCTTTTGAAGCCATGGCGATAATACGGAATGCCCTCCTCTTCAAAAATATTGATTACCAGCGGATTTTGTCTAATCAGCTCGTTAATGGTAAGATCAAAGGTGTCTTTTCGAGTGATCACGATTCTCCAGGCATTGGGACCGCTCTCCAACTCCTCCCAGTCAAAAAAGCCCTGGTTTTCAATCTCAAACAATTTCTTCAAAGGCATCAGGCTGTGGTCGCTGATCAATTCAAGCTGTTCGCCATCTTCAAGCTTTTCAAAGAGATTGAGAATAAGGGTTTTCCTGTAAGGCTTTTCTATAGTTCTGACATCCAGGCTATTCTTATATTTCATTATTTATTTCCAATTTGTGGCCCGACTCCAATTTTCAAATTTATCCTTTGATTCTAAATTGTTTTATGATTTGCGTCATAGACCGAATTATTCATAGGCTTGATTTTTTATCTGTTCACATTCATCAAAATACAAACCGCCTGTCCGTTTTAATTTTATTTCCCAAATCACTTTATCCTCAATTAAACGCATCGGATATGATTTTGGGATAGTAATAGTATCAGAGAGGTATAATTACCAATGGGTGGTTGTCAACGATTTAATAAAATAATCCATATCCCAGGGCGAGGTTGAGGATATAAAATTATTTATTTAAATTGGCATGTGATCGCTATTGGGCTAACTGCATTATTTCATGTTTATTACTTTCATTTCACCCAATTAAAACCGCCAGCATCTGAAACTGAGAGACATCACATAGTTCAATCCTGCGACATAATAATTGATAACTAAATAACTACCATGCCAATTTATATGGACCGCCACGAGCTTCCGGACGGTGTGACGTCGGAACACGTGGCCCAGATTCATGCTGAAGACATGAGAATTCAGCATAATTTCAACTGTAAAGGACTCACTTACTGGTGCGACTAAGACCGCAAAACTGCTTTTTGCCTTATCGATGCACCAGACGAGGAATCAATTCGGGAAATGCATTCACATGCTCACGGTAATGTCCCCACCACCATCATCGAAGTAAGCCCGAGCGTGGTGGAGTCATTCATGGGTAAACTAAAAGACCCTGATCCTGAGCAAAATGACAATGAGCTGATCATCCCCGAACCCGGATTGAGAGTACTCGCAGTGGTCAGATTCAGGAATTTATCTTTAAACAAGGCTGATTTCGAGAAATCAGTAAACTTCAAACGAACGCTCCCCGGAAAGGCACCAAAATACAAAGGCAAGATCGTAACACATAATACGGACGGCCTGTTGATCTCCTTCACTACTGCCTCCGATGCGCTGCGTTTTGCCATGGAAATACGGTCAGAATTCATAAAATCCAATGAGGGCGGCACCTTGCCAATGGAAATACAAACAGGTCTGGATGTGGGTATTCCCGTCGAAAGTGAAGGCGAAATATTTCAAAAAGTCATTGAGACGGCGCAAAAACTATCCCACATTTCCGGCGGTGATATAACCCTATCGGCCGAAGTGAAAATCCTGGCTGATAATGAGAATTTTGTCTTTCCCCCCGGCAATGCAGGATTACAGGTGCTCTATCCCCCTGAGTTGGAGTTCCTAAACAGGTTTATGAAATTCATGGAAAGTTCATGGTTTGAAAATGATTTGAAAACAGGGGATTTTACGAAATCTCTCGGGATCAGCGAGACACAGCTTTACCGCAAAGTAACTTCTCTGACAGGCAAGGGACTCAGCAGATTTTTGAAGGAATACAGACTGGAAAAAGCGTTGATAGCGCTGAATACCCAAAAAGACAATATATCACGGATAGCTTTTGAAAACGGCTTCAACAGCCTGGCATATTTCTCAAAATGTTTTGAAGAAGCTTACGGTATCCGGCCTTCGGTGTATCTGAAAGAAAAATTTTCCGGCTGAAAACCAATATTTTACAACATATCCTCTATATTCTTCATACTCCTGTCACGGCAAAAACTATTCATTTGCCATGAAAGAATATTGTTAATTTTTGAACGAATAATAACAATATTTCATTTACGGATCTTCTACCTTTACATCCAACAAACAACCTAACACTATGCCTTATTCCACGAACAAAGAAAAAGAGATTGTGACCGGAACCCTCATAACAGGGGCCACCTATGAGACCCAAAGGTCTTCATTTGTTGCGAAACAAAAAGCATCCGAAGAACCATCAACCACAAAAAGTTATGTCCCGAAATGGTTGCCTGTACTGGCAATCTCCGGATATATCTGACATGATCCGGATAAAATGCCCCGGCAACTATTTCAATTTTTTATTAACCTGTAAAATCATTACAACCATGAAAACTAAATTAACATTTGCATTACTTATGATA
>WGED01000044.1 GCA_015492915.1 Cyclobacteriaceae bacterium | reverse complement strand
GGGTTATGAGAAATAGTGTTTTTTTCATGGAATTTTTATTTAAGAGTTAGAAGCAAGAAGCCGGCTGTCGCCGGTGAAGCAGGAAGTAGAACATTCTGAAAATAAACTTCGAGCTTTATACTTCCAGCTTCCAGCTTCGAGCTTCATGCTTCGAGCTTTATACTTCCAGCTTCGGGCTTCAAACCATCACCTACTCATCGAATAAGGCGCGGAATGCTCGTCCACACCCCAGTTTTTGTTTGGCTCAGGGCCCATCACAAACATCAATGTCCCTCCTGCCATGATCTCTTTGTGATCGATCCATGTGCGGTTAAACTCTTTTCCGTTCAACTCGGCTGACTGAATGTAAATATATCCGGGATAGTTGTTCTCCGCGATGATCTTAAAGGTTTTGTCGTTTCCCACATCGATCGTCACCTCATCAAACAACGGCGATCCGATAACATATTGGGTCTGACCCGGCGTCACGGAATAAAAGCCCATCACGCTCAGAATATACCACGACGACAGCGAGCCCATATCCTCATTGCCGCACAAGCCACCCGGCCCGCTCCTGTACAATTCTTCGGTCACTTTGCGCACCCACTTCTGCGTTTTCCATGGCTTTCTGGCATAATTATAAAGATACGCCACATGGTGCGAAGGCTGGTTGCCCTGCACATACTGCCCGATTGTACCAACCACGCCGACATACTTCGGTGGCGTGATAGTCGGCGACATGGTAAAAAATTCATCGAGCCTTTCGGCAAAGGCGTCATTGCCGCCCAACAGTTCAATCAAACCTACTGGATCATGCTGCACCGACCAGAGGTATTGCCATGCATTGGATTCGGTATAGTGCCTGTTTGGCCTTCGGCCTACGAGTAGCGGGTCGAAATATTTATAATAAGAATGGTCGCCATTGTGCACGATCTCCTGCTTATGGCCGTTTATCGCAGGGAGCCACACGCCCTTTGAATCTTTCGGCCTCATAAATTTCGTCTCCGCATCATACAGGTTTTTGTAATTATAAGCCCTACTCATGAACATCTGATAATCATCTTCCTTCCCCAGGCTTTTGGCGATCTGCGCAATGCACCAGTCATCATAGGCCAGCTCGAGGGTGTTGGGCACCGCTTCAGTGACCTTGTCATAGGGAGCATAGCCCTTGTTGATATAGTCTGTGATGCCCGACCTGCCGAGATCCGCCGGTTTGTCAGAAGGCGGGGGGCCGAGCGCCTTGCGTTTCATAGCTTCGTATAAAAATTCGACATCATAACCGCGAAAGCCTTTGGCATAGGCATCCGCCACCACGGGTATCAGGTGGTCGCCCACCATGCTCGGGCGAAACTCATTTCTGAAATGCTGCGAGGGCAGCCACCCGAAATGCTCTGTTTTGGCCACTATGGAATTCATCATATCATCCACGTGCTCAGGAGTTAGGATTGTGAGTAACGGATGTTGCGACCTGTAGGTGTCCCAGCATGAAAAATTGGGATAAAAGTCGCCCTCTTCCATCTTGTACACCTTGCCGTCCATACCGAAATACTGGCCATCCACATCCTGCGAGATCATCTGTGCCACTAGGCTGTGATAAACTGCGGTATAAAAAATGACCTTTTTCTCATGGGAATCCGTTTTTACCTTTATCCGCGACAACTCCCTGTTCCACGTATCCAGGGCATCCCAGCGGACCTGATCAAAATTCCAGTGAGGCAGCTCGGCTTCGAGGTTTTTCATGGCGCCCTCTTCCGAAACATAAGATATTGCCACCTTCACCATAAGCTGCTCGCCCTCTTCAGGGTGATAGACAAAGAAAGCTCCGATATCTTTCCCCTTTTCTTCGTTTTTATAGGGAAAGACGCTGGCGCCCGATTCCGGGGTGTAGTAACCTGCATCAAATGTGCCGTAATATCGGAACGGCTTATTGAATACCATGACGAAATACACTTTCACACCTTTAGAGTCCTTCACTCCCCTGACCAGCGTATCATTTACGATGGTCACCCTCGAAAAATCATTATCGAATGACCCGCCGATGGTATGCCCCAGATCGAGGATCACAGGAGCTTTTTCCGCTTCGGGAAAGGTATAGCGATGCATCCCCACCCTGCGTGTAGTAGTCAGCTCCGCCCTGATGTTGTAATCCCTGAGGATTACGGAATAATAACCAGGCCGGGCAATTTCATCTTTATGATCAAATCTCGATCTGTAACCGCTGTCCGGATCGTCCTCTGTTCCCGGCATCACTTCCACCTTGTCGCCCACCGTAGGCATCAGCAACACATCGCCGCATGCAGTGTAGCCCACACCGCTCAGGTGCGTATGGCTGAACCCCCTGATGGTGGTATTCTCATAGGCATATCCGGCGCTGTAGGTCCAGCCGTCGGTGTCGTTGTCGGGGCTGAGTTGCACCATGCCATATGGCAGCGTGGCCCCGGGAAACATATGTCCGAAAAAGTCTGTGCCGATGAACGGATCAACAAAATCAACAGGCGCAGCCTCTTCTGCAGTCATTATTCTGTCATGGCATGAAAAAAATGCTAAAAATGCCAATGCAGACACTGTTCGCTTTATTCTATGAGAAATCATCATATTTTCATTTTATTAAAAGACGAGGGGGGCGGAACCTGCCTGTTCTATTCTTTAAAAAGGATTTTAATAAGTTTTTTGTATTGCGAAAAATCGGGTATCAGCAACTGGGAACCCGCTTTAACAAGTCTCGACCTCTTGGTAAGATCTTTGCCGTACCTCCTTATCTCATTGCTCATGAT
>WGED01000043.1 GCA_015492915.1 Cyclobacteriaceae bacterium | reverse complement strand
GTTTATGAGCTGCGAAAAGCGCTAAATTCTTTAGCAGTCAGGAATATTCAAGGATGAATCGAAACCTACTCATCGGCATTGATCCTCCGAAAGGCTACGCTGTGTGGAATACGGACACGCAGCGCTTTGAGGCCATCGAGACGACGGACTTCTGGGGGATTATTGAACGTCTGGATGAGGATGCCATGCGTATTCGCACTGTAGTGATTGAGGCACCGCAGAAAAATCCGCCGGTCTTCCCGCGACCAGGGCAGAGCCGGGCAGCTTTCTTGAAAATTGCCCAGAACGTGGGCGAGAATAAGGCGACGGCGAAACTGATTGCGGAGTATGCACGGCGTATCGGCTTGAATGTTGTTGAGGTTCAACCTACTAAACGCAGCATGACGAAGCTGCGGCCGGAATATTTCAGAGAGATCACCGGATGGAAGAAAGGCACCAGTGAGCACGGCCGGGATGCGGCGATGCTGGTGTTTGGGAGGGAGTAGATATGACAACCCTGGATATGGAAATAGCTGTTATGGAGTTTTTAGACATAAGGAGAAATATTGTTGTCCCTAATGTATATTGGGGGATACCAGGGATTAATCATGAATGCGACATCATAAAACTCACAGCATCGGGATATGCTACTGAAGTTGAAATCAAAATTTCAAAAAATGATCTTATTAAGGATCGTCAGAAGTGGCACGGTCATATCAGTAGAATGATAAAATATCTCTATTTTGCTGTACCAAAAGAGTTAGAGGAATTCGCTATTGACAACATTCCTGAACGTGCAGGTCTTTTAAGTGTAGCGAAATTACATGAGAGAGTGCTGACATGGACAAATACAACTATAAACTTTAGATACGAAGTTGTAGAGGTCAAAAAACCTAAAATTAATAAGGCTTGTCTTAAATGGACAGATGAACAAATGAATAAACTCGCGAGACTTGGGGCGATGAGAATTCTTGGTATGAAAAGAAAGTTGCTTGAGCTCAGGAATAATGGAGATGAACAAAGGAAGCATGGTTTTTCTTTAGAGAAAGACAAAAACAGGAAAGACGTAACACACTTCACGCGCTGCACCAGAATTTTAATCTGGAGGAAGATGATGCAGATGCAGCAACGGACAAAGATTCGGTTGGGCCGGTTGGCCAGGGAAGTACTGGGCCAGGTAGAAAATGACAAACCGAGAGCCTATTGGTATATTCTGCAAGCAATCTACTCAGCGTACCGGCTCGGCTACAACACGGCCATGCGCCGGGTGAGAAAACACAGACATGATTAAAAGGAGGCACGATGATGGCTGAAAACACCGGTAAAGATGTGCCCCAGGGCAAGCCAATTCTTTGCCTGGATTTTGACGGCGTGATCCATTCGTACACGTCTGGATGGCAGGGCATCGATGTTATTCCTGATCCTCCTGTGCCGGGGGCAATGGCGTTCCTGGCCGAGGCGGTGAAACATTTTGAGGTACATATATTCTCGTCACGGTCGAAGAATGAATACGCTATCTCTGAGATGATCGTCTATATCAGGAAGAATCTGAGGAAAGAAGGTTTTCCTATAGAGATTGCGGATAAAATTGTTTTCCCAACAGAAAAGCCGGCCGCTTTCGTCACCATCGACGACCGAGCAATCACTTTCACCGGGAAGTGGCCCAGCATGAAGGAGCTGTTGAATTTTAAACCATGGTATAAACTAGGCATAAAGGTAAGTGGTCTCGACTACCTAAAGTTCATAAGGGCCGAGTATATCGATGCCTTGATACGTGCTTTCTTGAGAGAGGGTGCAAAACTTGAGGAGTTAGAGCTTGTTCAATATCCTACATTCCGTGATGGTTTGGATGTAGTTTCTATTCGGCGCCGCTCTCAGGAACCGCAACCTGCTTTTAAGGCTATAGGCGAACCATCGTCTGAGCAACTTGCGAGAGGCCTGATGTTTTATAAAATTCGCGTCGAAGCTATCGAAAAGATTAAGGATGAATTACCGGAACCGTATCGCACCATGGTTATCAACATATTGGCGAATGGTAAACCGGCACCATGAAGGATGGTGAAGATATTAGTCTAATCGTAGCAGAAGATATAAATACACATGAGTTTTTTGTTCTGAAAGCGGTTTACAAATAAAAATCCCTGCCCGGTGGTGCGAGCACCGGACAGGGCACGAGGCGAGTGGGACAGGCACCCGCCACGCGGAATATACAACATGCGCTGCGTCTGGGCAAGATTTTCCTGCCATTATCAGACCTGCCTGCGTCCCACCGCCTCCAATTTTTACAGGAGGTATCAATGCTTAAATTTGACCGGTATCAAGAGGCGGTAATTGCGCTTGTCCTGGCTTTGGGCCTTTCGGCAACTTTTAACCTGCTCGGCATCCAGTATGGCCAGGAATGGATATTGGAAAAGAAAAAAGATAGGTTCCTTGAGAAAGATTACGAGCTGCTGCGCATGATGGACGAACAGATCAAGTCACAGCGGAAAATGGGGCCGCTCACCACCTACGAGCTGGTGAGCCGGTTCAGCCGTTTGACCGAGAAAATCCAGGCCAAAAAAGACAGCCTGGAGCAGGCTGTCCGCGCCGGCCGTGGCGATTTCTTTGAAAAGACATTCGGCTTGGGCTGGCGCGCGAATGCCGGCCGGCTGTTTGTGGCGTTGGTCCCTTGCCTGGCCCTGCTCCTGGCGGTCCGGGCACATGTGTATGGCAGAGGCGAGAAGATGGGCGGAGATTCCTGGTTGGACAATATTGCCGGTCTTATTGTTTTTGGCGGATTCGCTTTCTCAGGTTTGGCAAACGCTGTTTCAATCATAGGAATCTGGGGGGATACAGAAAACACAGCCGCCATTCTGGCGATGTTGACGGTCGGCTTTCTGTTCGCCGGTGCGGAGCTGGTAACGTACAAGGAATTCTTCCAGTTCCGTGCGCAAACCAGGGCGGCGGCACCAACACAACCACCAACACAACCACAAATTCAACATCAATTTCAACAGCATTATCCCCCCCAACCTTATTCTGCATCTGCTCCGCCGCAGGCGGCTCCGCAGATGCAGAACGACAATAGGCAATTAACGCAACCGCAACCTGCACCGCAACCGCAAACAGGCAACGATAATCTCAATTTGGGCCTGTTTGATGATGGGATGGATGAAACGTTCTAAAGGAGGACGCTATGGACGCAACGGTGCAACCGCGGGCAGCTTTTGCGACACTGACTGGGGTGCCGGTAAATGTCCGGAAAACCGGCAAATTCATCTTTTTCGGGCTGAGTGGAGGCCCGTTTCTGGTCCGCTTCCCTGTTGATGATGATGTTTTCAATATGCTGAAGAAGGCAGAGGGGAGGCTGTATGTTCGTTTTGAGTGGAATCCGTTGTTTTTCACAGAGGGGGGGGAGTTCATTCAGAGTGAGGCAAAGATAGAGATAAAAAATAAGAT
>WGED01000042.1 GCA_015492915.1 Cyclobacteriaceae bacterium | reverse complement strand
CACGCGTAAGATCGTCGGCAGCGTCAGATGTGTATAGGAGACAGATTTCAGATATGAATAACTGGCAGACCTACTTCTTCAATTACGTGGATACCTACACCAATGTGTATAGCTGGTCGTACATTCCGGAGCAAACCGTAACCGTGATCGCAGAGCTGCATGAAGCAGACAGTAAAAAAGTGCTTTACAGGGCGGAGGTGACTTCAAAAAATGCCGAAGGGCCCGAAGAGCGGGCCGGGGAGATCACCGAAGCAGTAGCTAAGGCATTTCACCGGAGCGGTTTCCTGAAGAAGAAAAATGAGTAAATTTTCATGAATTGCATTATAAAGGGCCAAATAACCGTTTTATACAAATTTGTCATCCTTGTGGCAGTCTTGATGATTGCGGCCTTTGCAGGATACGGACAGGATACCATCACATATCATATCTCTTTTCCCAACGCAGTCCATCACGAAGCGAATATCGCCATTGAAATCAATGGCAATGACCAGGGAGACATTATTGCCGTGATGAGTAAATCATCTCCGGGTCGCTATGCCGAGCACAATTTTGCTAAAAATGTTTACAGCTTAAAAGCCATTGACGCTGACAGTGTGACCCTGCGCATCACCAAGCTGGATCCGAACCGGTGGCAGATTAGCGGCCATAAGAAAAAGGTCATTTTTTCATATACGCTTTACGCCAATCACGCCGACGGCACCTACTCAGGCATCGATGAGGAATTTGCCAATCTGAACATGCCCGCCACACTGATGTGGATGGAAGGTATGGAAAATAATCCCGTAAAAGTCATATTTCATCTGCCCGATACCGGGGCCTGGAAAATCGCCACCCAACTGGTCACGCTCGACAGTGCAGAGCACATTTATTTTGCTCCCGGCTTGCAGTACCTCATGGACAGCCCTTGTATTTTAGGCAATTTCTCATGGAGGACATTTAAAGCCGGCCACAATAATGAAACGGATTTTCTGATGGCTATCAATTCTGAAGCATCGGAAAAGGAACTGGATCAGTTTGCCGAAATGACAAAACAGATGGTCCATGAGCAGGAGACCGTTTTTGGTGAGCTTCCGGAATTCATGGAAAACAGGTATATTTTTCTTTGCAGCTACGGCCCGGGCTTTCATGGCGATGGCATGGAACATCGTAATTCGACCATGATCTCTGCCTCTATCCCACTGGCGGGCAACCTGAACAGGCTTATCGGCACGGTTTCTCATGAATTTTTCCATGTGTGGAATATTGAGCGCATCAGACCGAAATCACTCGAGCCGTTCGACTTTACCCGTGCCAATATGAGCGGAGAGCTGTGGTTTGGCGAGGGATTTACCAGCTACTACGGCGACCTGACACTCTGTCGTGCAGGTATCATTCCAAAAGACCGATACATCCGGTCGCTGAGCTCGATGATCAATTATGTGCAGAATGTACCCGGATGGAGATACGGCTCGCCGGTGTACATGAGTGAGATGGCGCCGCTGACCGATGATGCCGTATCTGTCGATGAAGACAATTTTCCGAACACCTTTCTCTCCTACTATACCTATGGTGAGATCATAGCGCTGGCGCTCGATCTGTCACTCAGGACACAGTTTGAAGGAGTAACGCTCGACGATCTGATGAAGGCGATGTGGCAAAAATACGGCAAAACAGAAAAACCATATACGAATAAAGACATTCAGGCTACACTCGCAGAAGTTTGTGGCAACAAAGCCTTTGCAGACAAATTCTTTAACGATCATATTTACGGCAATACATTGCCCGATTTTGAAAGCCTGTTCGACAAGGTTGGTTACAAGCTGATCAGGAAAAACCCGGGCAAGACGGGACTTGGCTTTGTCAGAATCAGGTTTGAAGGCGATACGGCGGTGATGCTGTCACAACCACTTGTAGGCACGTCCCTTTACGAATCGGGCGTCAGCAAAGGCGATCTGATCCTTTCTATCGACGAACAACCTGTCACGGATTACGCCGAATTGAATTTCATAATTGGCACCCGCAAACCGGGCGATATCGTCGGAATCACCTACTCGCATCACGGCAAATTGAAAAAGAGCACCTTCAAAATCCGGGAAGACCGACAGGTGATCCTCGTCCCGAAAGAAAAGTTTTCCATTCGCGTCACGGATAAAGAAAAAGTAATTCTTGACGACTGGCTCGGCAGCAAGGTGCGGCAATAGGACTTTAACCCAAAATTCTCAATAACCTTTCTATTCCGAGCTTAAGTTACTTCAAAATCAGACACTTCGTTCACGTTTGATTCGTCACCATAAAAGTGCATTATGCCTCCTCATCAAACGCGCTGATTTTCTTCCCGCCCTGGCGGGACAAGTTGTACTTTAACCTCTCATAACGAAATCCTGGTGAGAATTTTGGGTTGAAATTGCGCGGCTTTGTTTATTTGATTAGGATGTGATTATTTGCCTGCCGGCACAGGGAAGCCCCTGTCGCGCATCAAAGCATCGATCTTTGCATCCCTGCCTCTGAACAAACGATAGGCTTCGGCAGGGT
>WGED01000041.1 GCA_015492915.1 Cyclobacteriaceae bacterium | reverse complement strand
ATGCCAGGCATGGTATTTACAGGCGGGATCAGCGCATCGAGGATGATCTGTTCCACATTTTCTTCGGCTTTTTCCTTTACATTCTCCTTCAGAATATTTTTCACAAGATTCACGCTTTGTTCTACCAGGTCACGCACCATGCTTTCCACATCGCGCCCCACGTATCCCACCTCCGTGAATTTTGAAGCCTCCACTTTTGTGAATGGGGCATTCGTGATCTTTGCGATCCTGCGGGCAATCTCCGTTTTACCAACACCGGTGGCGCCGATCAGAAGAATATTGTTGGGGATAATATCGCTTTTGATATCAGTCTTCACATTCATCCTGCGCCATCTGTTTCGCATGGCTATAGCGACATTTCTCTTTGCCTTGTCCTGCCCGATAATATATTTATCCAACTCCTCCACAATCTGATGAGGAGTCAGGTTTCTTTCTTCTATATTTTTCATGAAATTTTCATTGATTTTTTCCGATTCTTTAAAAAGTGGTTATAACTCAAAATAGCTTTTAAAGCTTATCCTTGTTCAACTGCCTGCTCCCCCTGGTCAAGATTAAAAATGACGGCTTCCTCAACCTTTTCGTCGAGCAAGGCAAGCTTCAATACCTGGTCAACTGACCTAACGTAATGCACTTTGATCGAAGAGAGATAATTTTTATCTATCTCCTCAATATCTTTTTTGTTCTTTTCACAAAGGATCACCTCCTCGATCCCCGCACGCCTTGCTGCCAATATTTTTTCCTTGATACCGCCTACAGGCAATACCTTGCCTCTCAGGGTAATCTCTCCGGTCATTGCCATTTTGGCCTTTACTTTTCTCTGAGTAAATACCGAGGCCAGTGAAGTGAGGATCGTAACACCTGCCGACGGGCCGTCTTTCGGTACGGCGCCTGCCGGTACATGAATATGTAAATCGTATTTTTCAAATATCCGATGATCAATACCAAGTTTATCTGCATTGGATTTAAGCCACGACAAAGCCGCCATAGCAGATTCCTTCATCACATCACCCAACTGCCCCGACAGAGTAAGCTTGCCTTTGCCCCTACTGATGCTCGACTCAATAAAGAGTATCTCTCCGCCCACCGGCGTCCAGGCAAGACCGGTTACAACGCCCGGTGTGTGATTATCCTCATATAGCTCTTTATCAAACCACTCGGCGCCGAGCGTTTCGCGCACTACCTCCGGTGTGATCTTCTTCTGATACTTCTCTTCCATCGCCACGGATTTGGCTACATGGCGAACCATTTTGCCGATAAGCCTTTCGAGGTTGCGCACTCCTGATTCTTTTGTATAATTTTCAATGATCTTGATGATGGCTTCATCGGTAAAGTTCACATCTTTTGCCTTCAGACCGTGCTCGTTTCGTTGCTTCGGTATCAGATGCCTTTTGGCGATTTGCAACTTTTCTTCTATCGTATATCCACTCAACTCTATCACCTCCATCCTGTCCCGGAGGGCGTGTTGTATGGTTTCAAGCGTATTGGCTGTGGCAATGAAAAAAACATTCGAAAGGTCATAGTCCAGTTCAAGGTAATTATCACTGAAGGCGAAATTTTGCTCAGGATCCAGTACCTCGAGCAATGCCGAAGACGGATCTCCCCTGAAATCGGAACTCACCTTGTCGATCTCATCAAGCACGAAAACCGGGTTGGATGATTTTACTTTTTTAATGTTCTGAATGACCTTACCCGGCATGGCGCCGACATACGTTTTGCGATGCCCCCTGATCTCGGCCTCATCATGCAGGCCACCCAATGACATTCTGACATATTTTCTGTTCAGCGCCCTTGCAATGGATTTACCGAGGCTCGTCTTACCAACACCCGGGGGGCCATACAGGCAGAGGATAGGCCCTTTGAGGTCTTTTTTCAATTTCCTTACCGCCAGAAATTCTATGATCCGCTCCTTTACTTTTTTCAGGCCATAGTGATCTTTGTCGAGTATTTTCTGAGCACGCTTCAGATCGAAATTATCCCTGGTGAAGTCATTCCATGGCAAATCGACTAAAAATTCCACATAATTCATGGCGACGGGGTATTCGGCAGCGGCGGGATTCATCCTGAGAATTTTCTCACATTCCTTATCAAAATGCTGCCTTACCTCCTGTGGCCATTTTTTCTTTTTAGCCCGTTCCTGGATCACCCTCAACTCATGATCAGGCCCCTCATTGCCCAATTCATCCTGAAGTATCTTGATCTGCTGCCTGAGAAAATAATCCCTTTGCTGCTGATCAAGGTCGGAGTGCACCTTGTTTTGTATTTCCTGCTTGAGCTCCAGCATCTGGATATCCTTGAGCAAATACTGTAACAATAAGGTAGCCCTTTTCAGGCCGTTATGAGTTTCAAGCAATTTTTGCTTATCCGCAGCTTCGGCATTGAGGTTTGAGGACAGAAAATGCGTCAGAAAGCTGGGACTGTCGATATTGTCAATGGCAATCTGAGCTTCCTGTGGGATCTCAGGGTTGAGTCTCAGAATTTTATAGGCCGCATCCTTGATCGACTGCAGTATGGCCTTTGTCTCTTTCTTATTTTTATCGGGGAATTTTTCCTCCAGATATTTAACCCTCGCCACGAGGTATGGCTCATCGGCCATTTCCTCCACAATCTCAAATCGCTGTTTTCCCTGGATAATGATCGTGGTATTACCGTCGGGCAACACGAGCAATTTCACAATCCTGGCTACTGTACCTATGCGGTATATTTGATTAAATCCCGGGTCATCGATCTTTTCATTTTTCTGCGCCACAACGCCGATAATGCGGTCTCCTCGATATGCTTTTTTTACCAGTTTTATTGATTTCTGTCTTCCGACGGTGATCGGAATGACCACTCCCGGAAACAGCACGGTGTTCCTGATGGGTAAAATCGGCAATTCCTCCGGCAACGGTTCATTACCCATATTTTCCTCTTCTTCCGGCCCGATCAATTGTATCAGTTCGCCTCCTTCTTCCTCATTGAAATTCGGTAACATCAGTGATGGATATAAAACTTTCTTCTTCTTGCTCATATACTTCCCTCTCCTGCCATTATGGCATATTATTGACATATTTATTGAAACCTTTCTTATTGGTCAATAGCTATGCCAAATAATTGTCGTATTTGGTTAAAAAATAAAATTATGACATATTTAACTTGAATAACAGGGTGAGCGGAGTCTTTATTTCAAATGTGTATTGCGACTCATGATCAACTGTAACTAAATTGCAGATTGAATCTTTTGTATTCGTTTAATTATTTTCACGCCAACAGAGATTTTTTGATGCCGGGCAGGGTTTTTATATACATGCTTTCTCTCCTTTTGCTGCTGAACAGTCTGGCTATTGCTCAAAAAAAGAAGAAACGAAAGAAATCGGCTAAAAAAGCCAGGACAGAACTATTCAACCCTGCCACAGTCGATGAGATATTCGAATTCAGGAACGTCAATAAGATCCCGTATTTTTACAATGAAAAGAAAATGGAGCTGATTAAAAAGCTCGAGGATGCCAAAGACTGGGCACAATTGTATGAGGAGCTCGGCAATTATATCGCTAATTTTGGCATTCAGAATTTTTATAAAGACACCTACCTGTTATGGCGGTATGCCAAGCTGACCGAATTGTATGGCAATATGAATAATGCCAGGCGCCTCTATATGCTCGTGCTCAAGCATCATCGCAAAGATATCGATCTGAAGAAGCTTGAAATTTATTATGATTCTATCAGTACCAGGGAGCTGGATAAATACGTCCCGATCGATTATTATTATGAATTGGTGGATTACAGGAGAAAGATAGACACCATCAGGCCTCCCCGGGGCTGGAAAGTGAACATGGGGCATTATATCAATTCGGAATATTCGGACTATGGCCCCGCACTTTCGATTGACAATAAAACGCTGCTGTTTACATCGAAAAGAAATATCATTCCCGACGGCATCGACACGAGGCAAAATGAGGATATTTACTTCAGCCGGTTTTTGGACGACTTTGAGGATTGGGATTATGCCAAACCACTGAAGGAGCTGAACACGATATACAACGAAGGATCTGCCTGCCTTAGTAATGACGGGAAAACGCTGTATTTCGCCCGCTGCGATGCGCCTGACGGTTATGGAAATTGCGACATTTATGTCACCACACTGCAGGAGGACAGTACATGGAGTCGCCCGCGCAACCTCGGTGTAAATGTAAACAGCAAGGCATGGGACTCTCATCCTGCCCTGAGTCACAACGATGACACGTTGTATTTCGCTTCCGATCGCATTGGAGGATTCGGCATGGCGGATATTTACTATACTTTCAAGGATAAAAAAGGCGCATGGGCACGGGCCAGAAATCTGGGCCCCATCATCAACACCCGCAACAGCGAGGTGAGCCCGTTTATTCACCCAAAGTATGACATCCTGTATTTCAGCTCCAACGGGCAGCTTCTCAACTTTGGTGAGTTTGACATTTATAAATCTTATTACTTCAATGGCATGTGGCAGGAGCCCGACAACATCGGCCCGCTCGTCAACGGGCCCGGCAGTGAATTTTATTTCACACTTGATTCGGAGAGCAAAAACCTCTACTACGCCCGCTCCATTGAAAACGACCTCGACAATCTCGATCTGTACTCCTTCCCGCTGCCGATGGAAGCGCAACCGATGGCAACAACCAGCCTTACAGGATCACTGCTCGATTCCAACACCGGTGACCCTTTCGCTCGCGGTATTGTTTCAATCATCGATCTCGAGACCGGCATTGAGGTAGCACCGAGATATCTGTCGAAGCAGGGAAAATTTGACTTCAAACTCATTAATGAGAAAAAGTATTTACTGGTTATCCAGGGAGATGAGTTTTTCAGGGTCGAGGAAATTTTTTATCTCGAGGGTGACAAAGAACTCAATTTATTCACCGAATCCATTCGCAGCCGGTTGGAATTCGAGTCCATCGAATTCGACAACGGTTCGGCAGAGCTGAAAACGGAGATGTATCCCGATTTGGACAAGTTGGTGGACTTCCTGCTCGACAACCCGGATTTCAAGCTCAAAATATCGGGCCATACTGACTCTGACGGTAGTTTTGATTTCAATATGCAACTCTCTAAAGACCGGGCTAAATCCATTGCCGACTACATTATCTATTTTGGTAAGGTATCACCGGCACGCATCGAAACTTACGGCTATGGAAGCTCGAGGCCAATCGTTGAGGAAAAGACAGAAGCAGACAAAGCCCTTAACCGCAGGGTCGAGTTTGAACTGTACAGACCATCCAAAGAAGAGCTTGAGAAGATGCAGGAGCAAATTGAGAAAGAACAGGAAAGCAAATGGTGACGGATGCCGGGAAAACACTGAAGTCGACATCATTGCTTGCTGGTTAATCACCCCCCCCTTTATGCACCCCCCGTCACGCTTCAGGCTAAAAATGCCCTTTTTCTCATAGAACACAGATGGGAGACAGATGTTGTCGTGGGAGCTAAATTTTAAGCCAGGCTGGGTGGTTACACTGTTCGTTATTCAGCCCTTCATCATAGCCGGTTTTTAAAAAAACTCCTGAATGATATCGTTAAATATTACAAAGACCATCAGAGCAAGCAGCAGGACCATTCCCACTTTTTGCGCATTTTCCAGAAATTTATCCGACGGCTTCCGGCCTGAAATAATTTCATAGGTAAGAAAAACGACATGTCCGCCATCGAGCGCCGGAATCGGTAAAAGATTCATAAATGCCAGCACCATGGAGATCAGCCCGGTCAGTGTCCAGAAACGAATCCAGTCCCAGGTCACGCCAAATGATTTCATAATGCCCAGCGGCCCCCGTAAGGATTTTGTGGGAGACAATTCCCCTTTGAACATCTTGCCAAAAGCTTTGATATTGACCCACACGACGCTAAAAGCCCTGCTGGTGCCCTTGGGAATAGCTTCCAAAAAGCTGTATTTTACTATGTTCGGTTTCAGCAGACTGATGACCTGAAAACCGACGATTGAGTCCTCTCCCACTTCCACATTCATTGATACTTCCTCAAAATCAGTTAATTCCGGTTCCAGCGCTTTTTTCTCATCCAGGGGTCGCCTTACATCCAGCCTGACAGTCTGCCCGGCATATTTTCCGATCTCCTGCTTGAACTCATGATAAAATTCAACCGGTTTGTCATTCACCTCCATGATCCGGTCACCCGGTTTGAGGCCGGCTTTCTCGGCGCCCCGGCCTTTGGTCAAAGGCCCCACCATAAACTTTTGTATCGGTGCCAGAAAATCCGCATCGGAAAAATCCCTCGAGAAATTTTCTATGAAGTCTGACGGAATCTGAATATCGATTTTCTGATTACCCCTCAGTACGGTAAAATAGCTGTTGCTCTCGAGCAAGCGGTTGGGGTCGCGTATATCCGAGAATTTTTCAACCGGTTCTCCATTGATGGCAATAATCTTGTCTCCGGTTTGAAATCCCAGCTCTTTGCCCAACGGACCGGGGACCACGCCATATTTGTTCACCTCGTCCATCGAGTAGTAGGTCTCCCCGAGTGAATAGGTGAGCAGTATGAAAATGATGATGCCAACGATGACGTTCACAATGATGCCGCCAAGCATCACGATGAGGCGTTGCCAGGCGGGTTTGGCTCTGAATTCCCAGGGCTTAGGCTCCTCGGCCAGCGATTTGGTATCGAGCGATTCGTCGATCATTCCCGATATCTTCACAAACCCTCCCAGGGGGATGGCGCCAATCGAATACACTGTTTCTCCCCATTTAAAGCCGAAAATCTTTGGCGGGAAGCCGATAGAGAATTGCTCCACCCGCATGCCGAAAAATTTGGCCGCCAGCATATGTCCGCCTTCATGCACGCCAACCAAAATGGACAGCGCCAGGATGAGCTGTCCTACCATCACAATGATGTCAAGTGAGTTTTCCATTAATTATTTCTTTTGCTAATATCCTTGTTTCTTTATCTGTGCCGACATAATCCTCGAATGTCGGCTCATGAATAAATGCCATTTTTTCCATGCATTTGCCGATGACCTCCGGCATTTCCAGAAATCCGATCTCATCCTTCAGAAACGCCTCGACGGCAATTTCGTTAGCTGCATTCAGGATGCAGGGCATATTGCCGCCCTTTTCAAGGGCAATATACGCCAGTTTCAGATTTTTAAAGGTCTCCGGGTCAGGCTTTTCAAATGTCAGTGCCGGATAATCGGTAAAATCAAACCTCGGCAAATCGGTCTTTATCCTTTTCGGATAAGAAAGCGCGTACTGAATCGGCAACCGCATGTCGGGCAGCCCCATCTGCGCTTTGATCGAGCCATCCTCAAACTGTACCATCGAATGAATGATCGATTGCGGATGGATGATCACGTCGATCTGATCGTTTTTCAAACCGAACAACCACTTGGCTTCTATGACTTCAAGGCCTTTATTCATCAATGTGGCAGAGTCGATGGTAATCTTGGCGCCCATGTCCCATGTGGGATGCCTTAGTGCATCAGAGGCCTTGATATCTACAAGCTCTTCCCGTTTCATCCCTCTGAAAGGACCTCCCGAAGCCGTCAGGATGATCTTTTCCACTTTATTGTGAAAGTCACCAACCAAACATTGAAATATAGCGGAATGTTCGGAATCGATAGGATAAATATTCACTCCTTTTTCCATCGCCGCTTTGGTGATCAGGTCGCCGGCGATCACGAGGGTTTCCTTATTGGCGAGTGCGATCTGCTTGCCGTACTCTATCGCCCTGAAAGTAGGCTGCAACCCGGCATAACCCACCAGCGCCGTCAGCACCACATCCACAGTCTCCATCTCTACCACTGCATTGAGTGCTTTCTCGCCGGCAAACACTTTAATACCCAGCGGATCGAGCGCCTGAAAAACTTTGCTAAATTGCCCCTCATCCACGATCACGACAGAATTCGGCCTGAATTCCATAGCCTGCCTGATAAGGAGATCGGCATTGCCATGAGCTGTAAGCACCTCAGCGACAAACGAATCCGGCTGCTGCCTGATCACATCGAGTGTCTGTGTGCCGATAGAGC
The DNA here is from genome assembly GCA_015492915.1 of Cyclobacteriaceae bacterium. GTDB lineage: Bacteria > Bacteroidota > Bacteroidia > Cytophagales > Cyclobacteriaceae > JAAUQL01. Next base: position 8,414 of record WGED01000041.1, on the reverse strand, counting down.
CCGTGCTACCTAGAATGGCTATATGTTTTTTCTGATAATCCAGGGTGGAAATGTTTTAAGAAAAACGAAGGCGCAAAATTAAAGATTATAATTGATATGCACTAAGTTCATCTGCTATTTGTCGGTCGTTGGCCAACCTCGGCACCTTATTTTGGCCGCCGAGCTTGCCCATGGATTTCATGTAATTTCTGAAGGCATCCTTTTGCAGGGGGATCACCCTGAGCGGTCTGAGTATCTTTCCCGTGATAAGGTCTTCGTAGTAAACATTCAGTTCCTGCATTTTCTTATCCAGCTCAATTTCAAATTTCTCCATATCTGCAGGAGGCTTTGAAAATTCCACATACCATTCATGAAGCGGCAGCCCTTCGGCAGGCGTTACCTGAGGCGCCACGGTAAACTCCACAATTCCGGTCTCAGGAAACAACTTCATAACATACTGCATCGCTTTTTCCACCTCTTCGCCGATCACGTGCTCACCAAAGGCGGAGATGAAATGCTTGATCCTTCCCGTCACCACCAGCCTGTACGGGTTTTTATTGACAAATTTGACCGTATCGCCGATCGAATATCCCCACAGTCCCGCATTGCTGTTGATGATCACGGCATAGTTGACACCAAGCTCGACCTCCTCAATGCTGAGTCTCGCCGGATTTTCATTAAAATATTCATCGGTGGGAATGAACTGGAAAAAGATGCCGGAATTGACGAGGAGCAACAATCCTTCTTCATATTGTGAATCCTGATACGCGATAAATCCCTCCGACGCCGGATAAGTCTCAATGGAATCGACATGCCGCCCGATCGACTCAAACAGCTTTGCCCTGTAAGGTTCGAAGTTAACACCGCCGTAAATAAACATGGAGAAGTCCGGAAAGATATCTTTGATCTGCTTGCCCGTACGCTCGATGATCCTGTCAAAATACATCTGAACCCATGGAGGAATGCCCGAAATCAATGTCATGCGCTCCGGGAGGGTCTCATCTATGATCCTCTCGAGTTTCACTTCCCAGTCCTCAATGCAATTCGTCTCATAGCCGGGCATCTGGTTGGCTCGCAGATAACCGGGTACATGATGATTGACGATCCCCGACAGCCGGCCCGTAGGAATACCCGCTTTTTCATCGAGTACGGGACTGCCTGAGAGAAAAATCAACTTGCCGTCAATAAAATCAGCCTTGCCGGTTTCGTGTATATAGGACAGCATGGCATTGCGCGCGCTGTTGATATGGTTAGAAATAGAATCTCTTGTAATCGGAATGTATTTGGTGCCGGAGGTTGTGCCTGACGTTTTGGCAAAATAAATCGGCTTGCCGGGCCATAACACATCACGCCTGCCTTGCAGGATCATGTTGACGTATGGAGAAAGCCCTTCATAATCCCGGACAGGAACCCGTTCGTTAAAATCCTTGTAAGTCCTGATCGATTTAAAATCATGGTCTCGGCCGAAAATCGTGTTTTCAGCCTTCCTGACGATGGTCTCAAATATTTTTTGCTGCACGGTTGCTGCTCTTGATGACCACGCTCTCTGACGGGCAGCCACCCATGCCGCAAGTGGCTTGCTCAAAAATGACCTGATTCCCATAGCGGGACAAAGGTAATTATTTCCATAGTCTTGTCATGAGGTTTTTTTGGTTTGATGAATATTTTGCATGCTTTTTGAAACCTGATATAGCGTACGAAAGACTGACAAAATTTCACTGCTATGAAACGATTTATATTTTTGATTATCACCGGTTTTGCATCAGGCCTCGGGGGTGCCTATGTATATGACCATTACCTGGAAGATGATGTGGCTGCCGATTCCGCGAAGGTAATTCTGAGCAAACAGCACGACGACACACCTTTGGCGTTTACTGCTGCCCCCTCAGGCAATAGCGAAACATCCGAATTTCCGGCAAACAACGATGCTGCCTTAACCCTGGCGCCTGCCGATTTTGTGGAGGCTTCGGAAATCAGCACCAAATGTGTCGTGTATATTCAGACCATCACCGAGGCACCTTATGCCAGTACCTGGATGGACTGGTTTTTTGGTGGAGGGGGAGTCGCACAAGCTATCAGTAGCGGCTCAGGAGTTATTTATTCGCCTGATGGCTACATTATGACCAATAATCATGTAATTGAAGATTCGGACAATATCAAGGTGATCATCGGCAAAAAGGAATACGATGCACGCGTAGTGGGCACCGACCCATCAACCGATATCGCCGTGCTCAAAGTCGATGCCCGTAATCTGCCGAGCATTCGATTCGCGAGTTCAAAAAATGTGAAGATAGGCGACTGGGTGCTGGCTGTCGGCAATCCCTTTAACCTCACATCGACTGTTACGGCAGGCATCGTAAGCGCCAAAGGCAGGGAACTGAATATCACGCATTCCATGTTCCCGATCGAATCATTCATACAGACGGATGCAGCCATCAACCCCGGCAACAGTGGGGGAGCATTGGTCAATCTGAAGGGCGAACTGGTCGGCATCAATACTGCCATTTTGTCAAAAACCGGGTCATATGCAGGATATGGTTTTGCCGTCCCGTCAGATATTGTAAAAAAAGTTGTGAACGATATCATCAATTACGGTGAAGTGCAAAAAGCCTTTATCGGTGCGGATGTGCTCGATATCGATGCCGACATAGCCCGCAAGCTCGACATCGACGACTATTCCGGTGTAGTAGTGAGCTATGTGCAGAAAGACGGCGCCGCCGCCAGGGTCGGCCTTCAGAAAGGCGATATCATCATCAAACTCGACGGCGAGCCCATTGACAGCCGCACACAATTTGAGGAGATACTCTCCTACAAATCTCCCGGCGATAAGGTTGACCTTGTTTTTAAGAGAAATAATAAAATCCGCACTGCCACCGTCACATTGACAAACAAAGAAGGCACGACCACGCTGTTGCGAAAAGAAATCTATACTTCACGAACGCTGGGTGCGGACTTTGAAAAAGTGTCAAAAGTGGAGCGCGACCTGCTCAACATCAACCATGGCGTACGCATCGTAAAAGTGCGTCCGGGACTCATTACCCAGATGGGACTTGAAGAAGGTTTCATTATCACATACATTAACAAAGTACCGATCAAGGACCCGGAAACACTCACCGACATTCTCACGAAAATTCGTGGGCGGGTTTACCTCGAAGGCGTGAACAAGAGAGGGGAAAGGGAATACTACAGGTATTATTTCTAAAAGGTATTTAAATATCTCATTATAAAAGGCTGTCTTTGGGGCAGCCTTTTTTATTACTTTTCCCGGCATATCTGCATTTTCCTTTCCATTCACCCCTGTATATTGATTTTTGCCAAATTCATGTTAAGGGCCGTATCCATTTACGGATAATGAGTGCCTTATGTCCCAATGATTTCATGAAATTTTAATACAAAAATCGCCATGAATAGCTTTGAATTGAAGTTGACCGGCTATGATTCGATTCCTATCATCGCTTTTAATGATATTGATCTTTACTTTTTCTGCCACAGGCCAGGACGGGGAAGTATCCGTCAAAAAATTCCGCATTGACTCCATCAGGATTATTAAAAACTGGCGCACCCGTGATCAGATCATTCTCAGGGAGCTGGGCTTCGGGCAAGGTGATTATGTCACTCAGGGCGATCTCGATACGATGGCGATAAGGATATGGAATATCGGCAATTTTGCCAAAGTCGGCTATGAGATCGATTCTACGGAGCACGGAAATATTCTGACAATTTCAACAAAAGATGCCTTCACCATCGTGCCCATTTTATCATTCAACGGCAACAAGGAGGACTGGGCGCTGACCCTCGGCATGGCAGACAGGAATTTTCTCGGACGCAATATCAACTTCAATATCAGGGGTACCTTCGGCACCAACGACAAAAGTTTTAAAATGGACATTTTGATACCGCGCCAGATGCTCTATCGCAACATGTCGGTCGGTGGAGGTGTCGTCTATGGAAAAGGCATAAATTATAAGTTTGAAAACAGGGAGAGGGTTTCGGTTGTCACCTATCGCAAAAAGAAAATCTATGGAATACTGGGCAACCCCTGGAATGAAGATTTTAAATATCGCTTTTCACCGGATTTCGGATGGAGTGTTTTTCAGCATCAGGCTGACTCGGCGCTCAATGACTCCGGCATTACCCCTGATGGAAATTACTCGGTCAATTATTTCACTTTTTCCATAGGTGAGTCGGCAGGTTACATAAAACGCAGACGGCATCAAAAGGACGGATTTCTGGCGTCTGTTGGAGCAGGGGCAGGGATCGGCCTCGACAAGAATAGCCCCTTCTATTATACCATTAGCGGAAATATTCAATATCACAAGCTTTTTAATAAAGTGGTTCAGTTCAGCAGCAAATTTTCCACAGGATACACCTCTTCGACCATCCCCTCGCTTCAGTTTTATCGAGGTCCCAATGATGTGAAGGGAATTGTAACCGGTGAAATATCAGGACAGGCATTTTATAGCGCCTATCTCGGATGGCATTTCACATATATCAACAGGGACTGGTTTGCCATGGAACAAGCCGTTTATATCAACTGGGGGAACGGAAAAGACAGATACTCCGATCTGTTCAGCACCAACCCTCTTTTTGGTATCGGCACAGGCTTCTTCTTCAATATGCCCATGATCCCGTGGCTCGGGTTCAGGGTATATTTCACATGGTCAGGTAAGGATAGCAACTGGTTCAGGCTTGAATTGTAGGATGGTCCCCTGACCTGATTCACCCCACCCTCACTGGTGCGAGTCATTGTGATGGTTCGCGGGTTGCGGACTCGTGCCTTGATACCATAAATAAAAACCTGCACCTTGCCGGACGCCGTTTCGGCATCAACATCAACCTGCAATTGCCTTTCTGAAAAAAACAGCCTTTCCCCCATGCCGATCAATTTGACCGGATGCATATTTAAAATGCTAATTTCTCTCTATTCTATCAAAAAATAAATGGGAGAATACAACGACGAAGTATTCTGAAGACACTATCCCAACAGATTCCTTATACACTTCCCGAATAATTGCGCTATTTTTGCCTTTCAAAATACCCTGAAATCCATGGAAAAAAGAACGGAAATAAAAGAGCTGGGCGAATTCGGACTTATCGATCGCATCACCCGTAATTTCGATATCAAAAACCCGTCAACGCGCATAGGCGTGGGCGACGATGCCGCAGCCATTGAGTGCGGCAATGAATACCTGCTGCTCTCTGCCGACATGATGAATGAAGGCGTCCACTTCGATCTCACCTACACCCCGCTGCAACATCTTGGGTACAAAGCCATCTCGATCAATGTATCCGATATCGCAGCAATGAACGGTGTTCCGCAGCAAGTTGTCGTGAGCCTGGGCCTCAGTAACCGATTTTCGGTGGAGGCGGTAGAAATGCTTTATTCCGGCGTCAAAGCAGCTTGTGAAGATTTCAATGTTGATCTCGTGGGCGGCGATACTACCTCTTCAGCTTCAGGTCTGATCATTTCGGTTACCGTAACGGGCAGGGTGGACAGGGACAGGATCGCGTTGCGTAGCAAGGCGGAAAAAGGTGATATCGTCTGCGCTACCGGCGATCTGGGGGCAGCCTATATCGGCCTCCAGGTGCTCGAACGGGAAAAACAGGTATTCCTCGCCAATCCTGAAATGCAACCCGATCTTGAAAAATATCCGTATATCGCGGGAAGACAGCTCAAACCGAAAGCCCGCACGGACATCATCCACGAACTTGCCGAGCTGAACGTGAAGCCCAACGCCATGATCGACATATCCGACGGGCTGGCCTCGGAGCTTCATCATTTGTCAAAACAATCGAATGTCGGCTTTTTCATTTATGAAGATAAACTGCCTATCGACAAGCAGACCTACGACACAGCCGTAGAATTTAACATCGATCCCATTACCTGCGTGATGAACGGCGGTGAGGATTATGAGCTCCTGTTCACCATTCGTCAGGATGATTTTGAGAGATTAAAAAATCACCCCGATATCCATTTTATAGGTTATGCTACTGAAAAGGAAAAAGGCGTCAACCTGGTGACTAAAAACAAAAATGTATATCCCGTCAAGGCCCAGGGCTGGGATCATTTCAATGAAAAAGAAAAGGGGAAATAGCCCTGGCTCTCCCCTTTATGAAAATATTGTGATATTTAAAAAATCTTAAGCCTCTTCATCTTTCAGTGCGGAAGGACTCACTTTCTCCTTGATCTTGCCTTCCAGCTCTTCCATCAACTCGGGATTGTCCTCGATCAGCCTTTTCACCGCATCGCGGCCCTGGCCGAGTTTGTTGCCGTCGTACGAGAACCACGAGCCTGACTTCTGGACGATATCCAGCTCCACACCCAGATCGAGGATCTCACCGCTCTTCGAGATGCCCTGGCCGTACATGATGTCGAACTCCACCACCCTGAACGGCGGGGCCACCTTGTTCTTTACCACTTTCACCCTCGTGCGATTGCCCGTGATGCTGTCGGCGCTCTCCTTGATCTGCCCGATACGCCTGATGTCCAGCCTGACGGAGGCATAGAATTTCAGCGCATTACCGCCCGTGGTTGTCTCGGGGTTGCCGAACATTACGCCGATCTTCTCGCGGAGCTGGTTGATAAAGATGCACGCGCAGCCCGTCTTGTTGATGGTACCGGTCAGTTTGCGCAGCGCCTGCGACATCAGCCTGGCTTGCAGGCCCATCTTGCTGTCGCCCATCTCACCTTCCAGTTCGGCGCGCGGTACCAATGCAGCCACAGAGTCTATCACGATGATATCGATAGCGCCCGAACGGATCAGGTGCTCGGTGATCTCCAGTGCCTGCTCGCCGTTGTCCGGCTGAGAGATGAGCAGATTTTCCGTATTGATGCCCAGCTTCTCGGCGTAGGTCTTGTCAAAGGCATGTTCGGCATCGATGAAAGCGGCCAATCCCCCTTCTTTCTGCGCCTCGGCGATGCAGTGCATCGCCAGCGTCGTCTTGCCCGATGACTCGGGGCCGTATATTTCCGTCACCCTGCCACGCGGTATGCCACCGACGCCCAGGGCGATATCCAGACCGAGGGAGCCCGTCGAGATGGCCGGGATATCCACCACACGCTCATCGCTTAGCTTCATCACGGTACCTTTGCCGTATGTTTTTTCCAGCTTATCGAGGGTTAGTTGGAGGGCTTTCAGTTTTTCTTTGTTGTCGCTCATCAGATTATATTTTAATATTTAAACGCTTGTCTGCCGGGGTGCTATGGACTTTCATCGATTATTTCCCGCTTAACGCCTGCCTGTGGATGCCACCTGATCCGCTATGAGAAAATGATCATTTTTCCATAAGAAATCGTATCGGGGAGATCACAGGGAGCCGCCACAACACCGGATTGTGAAATTAAAACTTCACCCTTCAATATCAAAGGAGGCAAGAGAAGAAATTTGAGTAAAGCTTATGATTCGTTTTTCATTCCATTCATAATTTTCCTTTAAAGAGCAAATTCCATATGAATATTTCGGATGTCACCTGATTTTTTCTAAATGAACTCATATCCGGATCCGGGCAAATGTATTTAAAATTAATTCCAACCAAGCCTGAAAAAAGCTCCGTAGGAGCGACATATTAATAGCCGTGGGCGTAAGCCCGCGGCTATAAAATCCAATAAAAATTTTTTGGCGTGTATTTTTGCCCTGCCACTGCGCTTCAAGTAATTTTTTGAGTTATAAAAATGGGCAAAAATCATGACAAAAATGAAAATATGGGACATTCCTACCTTCCGTCAGGCAGGAAAATTCCATTGCCGTTGTGTCCTTTATGCAAAAGCGTACCAGGTATAGGAAGGAGAAGAAGATCGACCCATGCGAAAGCCATTAAAATGTTAATTTATTGCGAAAATAGCACTAATATATCCATGTTTAATCCGGGAAATATTATGGTTTACTTGTTTTCTCATTGTACCGGATATTAAATTTTTATTATCACCCATTAAGTTATATTTTTATAAAAAGGAATTTCGCAGTCAGCTTTCATATGATCCTGTTCAAGTCAAACATCATCGAAATATGCATCTTCAAAAAACAATAAAAAGTAAACTACGTGAGTTTCTTGATATTTGTGAATCTTGTCGGGTCAGCAGGATGTATGCTTTCGGCTCATCCATTACCGATGATTTTGATAAGGTTGCCAGTGATATCGACCTGCTGGTTGAAGTGGATGAAAATGACCCGGTGGAAAGGGGGGAAAAGCTCATGGAGTTGTGGGATCAACTTGAAAACTTTTTTGAAAGAAAGGTTGATCTACTGACGGAATCTTCCATTAAGAACCCCTTTTTAAAGAAAAGCATTGATGAAACGAAAGTACTGATTTATGACAGAGAGAGTCAAAAAATATCTGTCTGATATCATAGTTGCCATTGAACTCATTGAGGAATTTACTGATTCATCATCCAATTTTTATGAATATCAGGGTGACTTGAAAACGCAGAGCGCCGT
>WGED01000040.1 GCA_015492915.1 Cyclobacteriaceae bacterium | reverse complement strand
GTATTTTCCCCGCCACCTTGCGCGAATCGGGCTTTTCAATTTTGTGCGTTATGCTTCATGCTGTATCACACAAAGACGCCAAGACGCAAAGAATTCAATTGAACACCGAACAGACAATCAACGATTTGTGATTTTTGAAATTTGCTCTGTCCGGCACCCGTCTCCCGTCCTACAACTTCCCGCTTCGAGCTTCATGCTTCGGGCTTTTCCCTTCCGACGCCCGTCATCCAACACCGGACACCTGACTTCGGTCTTCCGTCTTCCGACACCCAACTTCCAGCTTCCCGCTTCTCGCTTCGAGCTCCCGGCTCCAACCTCCATCCATGGAAAAACAGCCTTTTTATTGCCCTAGTTGGACAAAGGATTATAACTTGCCGGAAAATCATCGAAAAGTCATGAATGTAAAGGAAAACATCGCCGAATTTAAAAGATTGCTCGAAGGCACAGGATGTAAGCTGGTGGCGGTGAGCAAGACAAAACCTGTGGGGCTGATCAGGGAAGCATATGAAGCGGGGCAACTGGATTTCGGGGAGAACAAGGTGCAGGAACTGCGCGAAAAACCGCAACAACTGCCCGGCGACATCCGCTGGCACATGATCGGCCACCTGCAAACCAACAAGGTAAAATACATCGCGCCTTTTATACATCTTGTCCATTCCGTTGACAGCCTGAAGCTGCTGAAGGAAATCGATAAGCATGCAGCAAAGCACAACCGGGTGATCCCCTGTCTGCTGCAGATCCACATTGCACAGGAAGAGCACAAGTTCGGTTTTCACGAGCATGAGGCGGAGGCCCTTTTTGAAAATGAAGAATTCAAAAAGCTAAGCCATATCAAAATACTGGGACTGATGGGCATGGCAACCTACACGGATGACCTGGAGCAGATCAGAAAAGAATTCAGGGGGCTACGGGCCTTTTTCGACAAACTCAAGGGAGCGGTGAATCTGCCCAATGTGGAAATGAAAGAGCTTTCAATGGGCATGAGCGACGACTACCGCATCGCCATCGAAGAAGGCAGCACCATGATCAGGGTTGGATCGAAGATCTTCGGGCCGAGAATATATCATTGACCGGAAAAAGAGAAAAAGAATAACGAACAGAAAATTAACGAATGATGATTTAAGGAGTGAACTTTATCTTTCTCTTCAAACAAAACGCTAACCATAAACCAAATTAATGACCATGCAAAAACTATTCCTCATCGCCGGCGCTGTTTTGGGCGCCCTTGCAGTCGCGCTCGGCGCTTTCGGCGCCCATGCACTCAGCGACATGCTCGAAGCCTCAGGCAGAACCGATACTTTTGAGACAGCCGTAAAATACCAGTTTTTTCATGCCCTGGCCCTCTTGCTGCTCGGGGTGCTGATGTTCAACATCAAAAATGCATGGATGAATTATGCCGGATATTCATGGCTTGGCGGCGTAATTATTTTTTCCGGTGCGCTCTTACTTATCTGCTTTACAGGCATCACAAAATTCGGAATGGTCGCGCCGATTGGTGGTTTGCTGCTGATAGCCGGATGGGTGCTGCTGGCAATCGGTACAGCAAAAGGACTTTAATCCTTCTTCTTAGGTGGCAATACCATGGCGGAGATGCGAAGACGGAAATCTCCCGATTTCGAATTGGAGCGCACGGTGATAACCTTATTCTGTCGCCCCATCTTGGTGGAAGAATCAAACACGATTTTTATCTCACCTTCGCCACCCGGTGGAATGGGTGACCGTGGCCATTCGGGTGCTGTACATCCGCAGGTAGTCAGCACATTACTCAGGATGAGTGGTGCTGTTCCCGTATTGGTGAATTTGAAAACATGCTCCGTCTTTTCGCCCTGATGCATATCCTTAAAATCAAAAGAAGTATGATCGAAGGTGATTTGTGCATAGCGGGTCGTGTCGGCTACCTCTTGCTCCTGTGCCTGCGCCAATTGCAGACCCATGAAAAAAAGACAAAAAGTCATGAAAAAGAAATTAGGCTTGAAAGTCATGTCGATCCTGGTTTTAAAATTAATATCATTATCAGGTGCTGGAAGTCGGGTGCCAGGCACTAGGTACAAGGCACTGTGCACTTGGTGCCGGGTAATATGTAAACCTTTATCTTCCAGCTTCAAGCTTCCCCCTTCGAGCTTCAGGCTCATAAATTTACACATCCTTCATGAGCCCGCGAAATATCTCCGGTCAAAATTGATAAGATAGACCTCCCTTTCGGCCCGCGTGATGGCGGTATAGAGCCAGCGCAACTGCTCAGCAGTGTCGTGGTCGTCGCGGAGGCGACCGTGATCGACGAAAACGACCTTCCATTGCCCGCCCTGCGATTTGTGACAGGTGAGGGCGTAAGCAAACTTGATTTGCAGCGCATTGAGATATTCGTCATTTTGTACGGCAGCTTTGAATTTGCGGCGCGAGCCGACGCCCCTGTGCTTCTCCACTATTTGCTGATACAGCTTGTTGTTTTCCTCCTGACTGAGCGACGGCGTGTTGCTGTGCAAGGTGTCCAGAATGACTTTGGCGCGAAAAGGGGCCAGGTCCGGATAATCGATCAACTGAATTTCAATATCCGCAAACCGGAATCCGTACTCTTCTTCGAAATCAAATATTTTGCGCACCTCAGCAAATTCACCGTTGGCGATAAAGCCTGCCGGAGAATCGGGCTCAAGCATAAAATAGTTGTTTTTGACTACCATCACCATGTCGCCTGCTTCGATTTCCTCCTCCCTGAACAGGATATTCCGCCTGATGTACTCGTTGTAATGCACCGCCTGCCAGTTGGAGCGGCAGATGATGGCCGTCTCCTCAATGCCGTATTTGTCGTAGGCATAACGGAGGCCGTCTTCGAGGCGTTCGTGTGTCATCCTGAAAATATCGCCATAACCGTTTGTCATGAGTTTAGGACGATTTTTCTCACTGAAAAGCGCGAGACGCAGGGTGGTGGCATTGTGCAGGATGCCCGAATTCTCCTCCTGCCGCAATACCTCTTC
>WGED01000039.1 GCA_015492915.1 Cyclobacteriaceae bacterium | reverse complement strand
TACCTAGAGATTACTGGTTTTTTTTTAAATTTACGAGTATTGGCAGGGGGTAAATGGACGATTGATTATTGCACTTGGTGGTTAATTTGCCTTATGCTCAAAGTTCATTAAACACTTGAATAAACTCAGGTAGATCTAATATCTTGCTGATTTGACAAAGCTGAATGCCATTATTTTACAAAGGCTTCAGCAAACACTGGGAAATGTCAATCCAGACCGGGTTCGGTCAGAGAGCCTCTGTCACGGCGGTATTCAAAGGATAAACCACAAAAGGCAAAAGCAAATTATTCTTGTCAAAAGAAAGTTAGTCATGGAAAACAATGAATTTCACTACAAGCGCGCCATTTACACAGCTTTAAGGATCGGCTTTATCGCATTAATATTTTATTGGTCGTTTTTGATTATCAAACCTTTTGTCATGCTCATATTATGGGGCATTATAATATCAGTAACCATATATCCTCTTTACAAGAAATTGGCTAAAAAACTGGGGGGTAAAGAAAAACTTTCAGCAGCAATTATCACTTTGATTGTTCTTTCGGCGCTTCTCATTCCCTCGTTATTTTTTGTCGGGTCTGCCATTGAGGGCATGAGTAATTTTGCCAATCAGATGATGAGGGGGGCTATTGAAATACCACCGCCGAACAAATCAGTGGCAGATTGGCCCGTAATCGGAAAGCCCATTCATGATACCTGGAATCTGGCTTCCACAAATCTGATGGCAGCTATCGAAAAGTTCCGGCCACAGTTGAAAGAACTGGCCCCAAAGGTACTGTCAACCGCATCTGGGCTTCTGGCCACAGTATTAATGTTTTCAATTTCGATAGTTATCGCTGGAGCACTTTTCACCCAGGCTAAACCGGCTGAACAAGCGGCAAAATCAATATTTGCCACCCTGATAGGAAAGCAGGGTGAAAATTTCACCGAACTTTCGGTGGCGATTATACGAAGTGTTGTCCAGGGTATCCTGGGCATTGCGTTAATTCAGTCGTTGCTCGGAGGTATAGGTATTTGGGCGATCGGAATTTCGGCTGCCGGGTTTTGGGCGCTTATCATCCTGTTTTTTGCAATCATTCAACTTCCGCCTCTTTTGGTATTGGGCCCTCTGGCAATATATAGTTTTACCATAACAGACACTACGCCCGCTGTAATTTTCACTATCTGGAGCTTGGTTGTGAGTATGAGCGATGCTTTTCTCAAGCCGCTTCTCCTCGGCAGGGGTGTAGATGTGCCCATGCTGGCGGTGTTGCTCGGGGCAATTGGCGGAATGATCATGTCAGGGATCATAGGGTTGTTTGTCGGCGCTGTAGTTCTGACAATTACCTACAAAATACTGGTGGCATTGCTGGTAGAGGATGTGCTCGAAAAATCGTAAATTTCCCATACGGAATCAGCATATTGTAACATATTTTAAACGTAAACTCTGATAATTATGGAAACAGATAACCGTGATCTTTTACATGACTCGGAAGTGACGGATTTAAAGCTTTCACAAGAATCCCGGCTCAACCTGAACACCACAGGGAAATGGGCTGGTTTTCTGGCAATTATGGGTTTTGTGTCTCTTGGTATTTTGGTGATTTTCGGATTTTCTTTCGGAATGATTTTTTCGACAATGAGCAACGAAGATATGGGGTTCGGGTTTCCTCCCTTTGTATTCGGACTTATTTACCTGATCATTGGGGCGGTCTACTTTTTCCCGATTTTATATCTTTATCGTTTTTCAAGCCTGATTAGAAAAGCCTTGCAAAATAAAGACACACAGATATTGGATATTGCATTCAGAAACCTGAAAGCTCATTATAAGTATATCGGTATTTTAATGATTATTGCCCTGGGTATTTACGTATTAATGTTTGCAGGTATGATGATAGGGGGACTTATGGGACATATGTTTTGACCTGTGTGGTGGGAGGGGTTACCGATTATGTGCAACAAATAATCACCTGAAACTCATGTGCGACTGGATCCCGGTGAATAGAAAGAGGCTGTCTCAAAAGGCGGTAATTAATAAATATTTCACACCAAGCTGCAAAGTACACCAAGTTAATACTTTGAACCCAAAATTCTCAATAACCTTTCTATTCTGAGCTTAAACTACGTCAAAATCAGACACTTCGTTCACGTTTGATTCGTCACCATAAAGGTGCATTATGCATCCTCATCAAACGTGCTGATTTTCTTCCCGCCCTGGCGGGACAAGTTGTACTTTAACCTCTCATAACGAAATCCTATTGAGAATTTTGGGTTGAATTACAAC
>WGED01000038.1 GCA_015492915.1 Cyclobacteriaceae bacterium | reverse complement strand
GTCAGATGTGTATAAGAGACAGTAATGTAGGCATGGGCAAGGACCATACGTTGTTTGCGCTTATCGACGGTACCGTGCATTTTAAGAAAGGAAGGAAAAACAGATCGTTTGTTTACGTTGAGCCTGCAGAGGCCTGAAAGAACATTTAACCATATTTTAAAAGCCGGTATTTCCGGCTTTTTTTATGTTTTTTGGTTTTACACCCCCTTGTCAATTGCCTAATGGGGTGATATTCACAAAATTATTACCTATAACTTGCTTTGTCGCTAAATATTAATTGTCGATATTTTGCGTATAAAAAAATTGATTTTAACTAAAAATGAGCTTTTTCTGAGGTAAGACTTATAGTAATACTTTAAAATTTAAAATAAAACTTACCTAATACCTCATCAATCTGATTTGAAAAAAACTTATAAACTCATAGATTTGGAGACACTTAGCGGGAGGATGCTGTATTTTCCCACCAAAGTGTAATTTTAAACATCATTTTAAAGGGCATTTTGTAAAACTCAAATAGTATGTCAAACGCAGAAGGAACAAATTTTTTTGCTGTTATGCTTATCGATGACAATGAGATCGATAATCTGATAAATCAAAAAATGATAGAGGCAGCCAACATCACTCAGCACATATATACACATACGGGAGCGCGAAGTGCTATTGAATTCCTCAAAAATGTAGAAAAGCTGGATGGCATTGCTGAACAAATTCTGCCCGATGTTATCTTCCTCGATATTGACATGCCCCTGATGGATGGGTTTCAGTTTTTGGATGAATTTGAAAAGCTCCAGGACAACACCAAAAATAAGTGCAAGATCGTGATGCTCACATCTTCCATCAATCCGCAGGATGTGAACAAATCAAAGGAATATGCTTACGTGAAAAAGTATATCAACAAGCCTTTGAGCCAGGAAAATCTTGAATCACTGGATGTCTGATCCGTTTTTATTCTCTGCTTAGATTATTTATAAATTCTTCATCGATTTTCACCAGCAATGTTGGTGCGAAGTAATCGAGCTCGATGTTTTTGATTTTTTCTGCCAGTGCCTCGATTTTCGACTTTTTATTCTTTTTCGAATCGCTGATTGAGATTTTCAGCATTTTCGTAAAAATGACAATGTGCTCGCAGGCATCCTTGCCCAGCAGCCTGATCTGTCGCTGTATGCTGTTGATCAACTGATTGAAGAGGTCATAATCCTTGACCATGCAATATTGCAGCGCGAGCACCGTCTTGATCTCCAGTTGCGCCATCGGGAATTTTTTCAGACTGATTTCGTTGAGCAGATTATTGACCCAGCGGGCTGCTTCGTCATATTTCTTTTTGTAATAGCATGACAATGCCCGGTAAATCACATAAGTGATGTAGTTGGGGAGGTCATTTTTGTCAGGCTCGTAATCCTGGAACAGCCGTTCATTCTCATCGTACATCTCCTCTACCGTATTTATCCTCACATGGCGCCTGATCTTGGTGAGCAGAAACTGTGCAGGATAGGTATAAAGGGTATAATTCGACAAAAGATCGGCACAGGAATCATTCACCTCATCAAAATAGTTCTCGGCTTTCCTGTAAACTTTATAATGATCGTAATATTCAAGCTTGAGATATTCGAATACAATCCTGAGGTGGTAGTATATGGAATCGAGGTGATATTCATCGAATATTTTCTGAACATTCTGAAGGATGTCTTCGATCGGCTCCAGGTCATCTTCGAGTGTCTCTTCTTTCTCGACATACAACCTGTGGAAGATATTCAGGCAGCTTTGATAAACATAGAGCCTGTGTGATTTGTACAAACCGCAGACATTATTCATTTCCTTTGCAAGAAGGGCCAGCTCCGTCTTGCCGATTTCCTCTCCCGAAAGAGCAAAATTTCCATACTTTTTGAAATACTCCGCCAACAGGTCTTCGGCTTTATCAACTGCGAGTGTATAAGCTACGTGCTTGTTGTAAAGCTGCGAATAGTTAAAATAATCGGCGGAATTGATATGAAGCTTTTTCAGAAATTTATAGACGATGGTGAGTTCATTCGACAGGTCATAATCCAGCAACTCCTTTTCCAGCTTTTTTAACGTAGCTATGGCAATGGCCCTCTTTTTGGTGAAAATGATTTCATTGATGTTAGCCACTTTTTTGAGGATATCGGTGCGAGGATTCTCCATTTGTTGCAACAGATATTCTTCAATCTTCTGGTTGAGCCTCGATCGCAAGGTGTAATACGCATTGGTATTCACATCGAGCTCTTCCATGATCTTGTTATCCGACTGCTGCTTTTCGCGCATTGCCTTCAGTAAAAATGCCGACTTGTCAGCGCTGCTCTCAATCAGTGAATCATAGATTGCGCGGTAATCCTCCTCCGAAAGTTGCTTAATAATGTTTTTTAGTTTAGCCATTCTGCGTTGTGTAAAAAATGCCTGACAAAAGTAAAATTTTGAAAATTTTAAATGAATGTAATATTTAACCGCAAAAGTTATAAATTTTTTTTAATTAACAACGACAGATGCTAAAATTTTTAGTGTTAATTCTTATTTGTTTTTATTTCTTTCGGCAAATGCCTTTTTGCCCTGTTCGAGAAACTCGACGAAATTATTTACATCGAGATCATAGGACTTCGGCTCCACCAGGATATTTTCATCAGCATCCATGATGACATAAAACGGCTGGGCGTTGTTGTTAAATTTTCGTATTTGCAGATCGGCATTTTGCTTCCCTATGCTTTTTTTCACCTTATTGTCATACTCAGAAGTGTACCATTCCGATTCGGGTAATTCGGTTTTATCATCCACATAGAGGGCCAGCATGATGAAGTCATTCTTGAGCCTTTTCAGCACTTCAGGGTCTGACCACACCCGCGCTTCCATCTCTCTGCAATTTACGCATCCATGACCCGTAAAGTCTATGAAAATCGGCTTATTTTGCTCTTTGGCACAAGCCAGGGCCTGTTCATAATCGAAATAACCTTTGATACCATGCGGGAAATGTAAGAAATCCGCATATTTTGGTTTTTCACACAGATTTTCATCTCCCGAATCGTCATAAGAACGCGCTTCCATCAGATTGAAATCATGAGTCGACATCGGCGGCAGATAACCTGCCAGCGCCTTGAGTGGGGCGCCGAACATGCCCGGTATCAGGTACAGGACAAAAGAGAAAATAACGATGGAGAGCAACAGACGGAAAACACCGATGGTTTCCACCTTGCTGTCGTGAGGCAATCGTATTTTGCCGAGGACATAAAAGCCGAGAAAGCCAAATATCACAATCCAGAATGACAGATATACCTCCCTGTCAAGGATGCCCCAGTGATATGCCTGGTCGGCCACGCTGATGAATTTAAGTGCAAATGCCAATTCCAGAAAACCCAACACAACCTTTACAGAGTTGAGCCACCCGCCGGATTTCGGCAATGAATTGAGCCATTCGGGGAAGATGGCAAACAGCGTAAAGGGTATGGCAAAAGCCAGTGAAAAGGCAAACATCCCCAATATCGGTTTCAGGATGAGGCCGCCGGCTGACTCCACCAGGATACTGCCGACGATAGGTCCCGTGCATGAAAAAGAGACCAGAACGAGCGTAAACGCCATAAAAAAGATGCCGCCCAATCCGCCCTTGTCGGCTTTCTGATCCATTTTATTTACCCATGAACTTGGCAGCGTTATCTCAAAAAGGCCGAAGAAAGAGAGTGCAAAGATGAAGAACACCAGGAAGAAGATGAGATTGGGCACCCAGTTGGTTGCGAGTTCATTGGCTGTCTCGGGCCCCATGAAGGGTGCGATGACCGAGCCGATAAATGTATAGATAAAAATAATCGAAAATCCATAGATAACGGCATTTTTGATGCCCTGACGACGATTTTTGGCCCTGCCCGTAAAAAAGGACACCGTCATGGGAATCATTGGAAAAACGCACGGCGTGAAGAGCGCTGCCAGACCCGCCAGGAAAGCCACTACCATAAATGCCAGCAGAGAATACGGCGATATGGAATCTCGCGCCTTCAGCAGATTCTTCTTCGGTTTTTCCGCTTTCGCATCGGCAGCTTCCTTTTTGCCTGTAGCCCCAAAGCGGAAGTCTTCTTCAAAAGGAATGCATTTGCCGTCAATGTCGGAGCAGACCTGATATTCTATGCTGCCCGCTATGGAAAAGTCTGTATTTTTGATTTTTACCTTTTGGCGGAACTCTGCCGTTTTTTCGAAATAGGTGACTTCTCCGTCAAAGATTTTATCAAATTTTTTCTTTGCCCCCACAGGGATGATCTCCCCGATAAGGTCGTAAGTATCATTCTCTTTGAAACTGAATGTGGCGGGAATCGGCCCCGGTTCCAGTGTATTGTCCGAAGAGTAAAGGTGCCAACCGTTATCGATTTGCGCTCTGAAGATCAACTCGATCTCGTCTCCTTCGGCTGGAGAAGCTTTGGAAAGCTCAAAATTCCATGAGACAGGCTCGATTATTCCGCTGCCGCCTGATAGCGGACTATCGCCATCAGGCAACTTCAATGTCTGTGTCTGAATCGGTGATGAAGCTTCCGAACCCTCTTTAACACTTACGGTGAAATTATCGAAAACAAAATCTTCGTCAAACGGGATACACTTGCCGTCCACATCAGAACAAACCTGATATGAGAAAGAACCTTTAATAACAGGGTTAGGGCCTCTTATCTTTATCTTCTGACGAAATTCGCCGGTTCCTTTGAAGTAACTTACCTCACCATCCCAGATCTTGTCGTATTTCCTTTTAGGATTGACGGGGACTATCTTGCCCACAAGCTCATAGCCGGCATGGGGTTCAAAGGTAAACTCCGTCACCATGGGTCCAAGGTCCGGGTCGAAATCCGATGAGTACAAATACCATTTCGGGTTTATCGACGCCCTGAATATAAGTTCCACTTCATCGCCTGGCTTCACCTCCCTGTTGCTCACATCAAAGCTCCATTCAATCGGTTTGAGCACCTGCGCGTACAACCCGGAAATGGCAATGAATCCCGCCAGAAATACAATCAATATCTTTCTCATGATCTTCTCCACCGTTTAATAATATGCCACCTTCAAATATTGCGGCAAAGATCTTTCAACAGCCATTTATTTAATGTGACCTTGGTGACACATATTGCCACCGCAGGTCACAGTTTTTTATTTGTTGAGTAATGCAAAATGCTTGTGAAACAGGATAATTGTTTCGATCCCTTTCAGATAATTTTCAACACCGAAGCTCTCGTTTGGTGAATGAATCGCATCGCTGTCAAGCCCCAGACCAAGAAGCAATGAATTAAGCCCCAGCTCTTTTTCAAAAAGCGCAACAATCGGAATACTCCCTCCGTCCCTCGTCGGGATTGG
>WGED01000037.1 GCA_015492915.1 Cyclobacteriaceae bacterium | reverse complement strand
GGCATACAACAGCAACCCGATGCCGGCAAAAAGGATGGCCAATATGAATCCGCCGGTGGTAAAGCCCCATATCACAATGGGTAAAAACACGACCAGGATCACCCACATCAATATTTTCAGTCTGGACTTGATCCTGATCCTTTCTCTTTCAAGGTCGGTGAGCTGTGGCGACACTATTTCATAAAGCCTTTCAATGTTAAGTTGCAGCATGATGGTACAATTTGGCGTGCGGATGGAAGATCTCCTGTTTGAGCCTTAGTAGGGTACTTGATGCCCAGGTAAACAAATCCATGAGAAAATAGCCGTTTTCTCATAGCTCCCTGAATGGGAAAACATCGAAAACTTCCCCCTTTCTGAAACCGTCCGTATTGCCGGGCAGGTGCATGAATGCGTTGCTCACCAGCAAGTTGGCATGGTCGCCGGAGCCTTTGCCCATCTTCGGAACGGCATACAGGCAGCCGTCGTCGCCGGTTTGCAGCCACACCTGCATGAAATAGGGCCTCTGCGTCCTGATGTTCAGATCTTCAGCCAAAATGGCCTTTTTTTCATGCATCTCTCCTGCGCCGAGCGATATCTGCAGCCAGGGCACGAAATAGCGGTGATAGCAGAAAAAGGTGGAAACAGGGTTGCCCGGAAAGGCAAAAACGACCTTTCCGTCATTCCTTTTGCCAAACCAGAACGGCTTACCGGGTTTTTGGTTTACACGGTGAAACTGCTTTTCAACGCCCACTTCTTCGAGTATCTGCGGCACAAAGTCAAATTTGCCCTTCGACACGCCGCCGCTCAGCAAAAGCACGTCAAACTCGTGGAGCAGCTTCTCTACCTGTGCACGGATTTTTTCCTTTTCGTCCTGCAGGTGGTAAAGCACGGGCTGTATGCCCACCCTGTGCAGTTCTGCCGCGATGGCATGCACGTTGGAGCGCCTGATCTGGTGCGGCAATGGTTTTTGATCGATTTCCACGAGCTCGTTGCCCGTGGAGATGATGGCAACGGCAGGATTCTTCACCACTTCCAGTTGGGTGCAGCCGACAGAAGCCGCCACGGCAATTTCCGGCGCGCCAATCAGGGTTCCCCTGCCGATGAGCAGGTCGCCTTTTTTCTTGTCCGTGCCCTGAGGGTGGATATTCTGCCTTTCCCGCACCCTTTCCCTGACGACGTGTGCCACGCCGTCTTTGATCTCGATATGCTCGTAGGGTATCACCGTGTCGGCGTCTTCGGGCGCCACGGCGCCCGTCATCACTTCGATGCATTCGCCATGGGAATTCAGTGATTTTTGAGGTGCCCCGGCAGGTTGTATGCCCACTATCCTGAACTCCCGGATGCCTTTCGCAAAATCTTCATATTTAATGGCAATGCCGTCCATCGACACCCGGTCAAAAGGCGGAAAATCCATATCGGCATACACCTCGCCGTGCAACACCCTCCCAAGGGCATCATGCAGCGAAACCTGTTCCGACGGCAGCGAAAGTGCTGACTGCCGGATTATTTCAAAAGCCTCCTTTACTTCGATCATAGCTCATTTGGATTATTGGCGAAAATACGCTAATTATCATGAAACATCCATGAGAAATTATTTATTACCTTAGCCGGACGGAGCGGGAAGCTTGAAGGGGAAAGCGTGAAGCGATTGCAAAAAGGACGTTTATCGAAAGTTAAGCAATATTACAATGGGAGAATTCAGTCATCTTGATGAAAAAGGCAAGCCCGTCATGGTGGATGTGGGCGACAAAAAAGTAACGCACAGGGTGGCCGTGGCCAGGGCCGTCATGCACCTGCCCGATGAAGTCATGAAGCATTTCAACGGGCATGAACTGGCGACGAAAAAAGGCAGCGTGTTCGGCACGGCAACCCTGGCGGGCATCATGGGCGCCAAAAAGACCGGCGAACTCATACCGCTTTGCCATCCGCTCGGGCTCGACAACTGCAAAATAGACATCAGCGTGCAGAGCAGGAATGAAATCGTCATCACGGCCGAAGCGAGCATCCATGCCAAAACGGGCGTGGAGATGGAAGCGCTCACGGCAGCCTCCGTGGCGGCGCTCACCGTGTACGATATGTGCAAAGGGCTGTCACACGATATCATCATTAAGGACATAAGGCTCATCAGCAAAACGGGAGGTAAAAGTGACTTCAAAAGGAAATAAAAAACACAGAAAGCACGGCAAGACCGCCAGGGCCGGTTTCGGGCATTTCGGCAGGACGGAGATCGCCATTATGGGCACCCCTTGCGGGGAAATAAAAAAGATGGCGCAGCAGCTCATCGGAATGCTGAAGGATTTTCGCATCGCCTACGTGGATGCTGACCACAAGACAGATGAATCGGAAGTGCCCGGCCACATGCAGGCTGGGGCGCAGGCTGTATTCACCGACAAAATCAAATTCAGCCGTTTCGATTTTTCCGGTACTCTCAATCGCTATGAATTTAACCGTATTTTCAATGAATATGACCTCGTGCTGGTCAACGGCAACCACTTCGAGGCAGGCATGCAGATCGTCGTGGTGGATGAGCGTAAGCCGCTGGAAAAAAAGCTTGAGAAAATCACCAATCCCGTGGCCATCCTCAGACAAAGTGAGGATGACCGCCTGCCCGAATACCTCGAAAACCATCTGGGCAGGAAGCTGGAGATACAGCCGCTATACACCGTCGATCAGGTTGACAAGCTGGCAAATCTCATCAGGGACCTGTTGATCATGAAGGTGCCGCCCCTTCACGGGCTCGTGCTGGCCGGAGGCAAAAGCGAGCGCATGGGCAAAGACAAGGGCCTCATCAACTATCACGGCCTGCCACAGCGGGAGTATTTATACAAAATGCTGGAAAAACTGACTGCCAAAACATTCATTTCCTGCCGTCCCGATCAGGCCCATGAGTTTGAGGGTATTTTTGATGTGATCACCGACAGCATCGAGGGCCTGGGGCCATACGGGGCCATATTG
>WGED01000036.1 GCA_015492915.1 Cyclobacteriaceae bacterium | reverse complement strand
TCAATAGACCCTTCGCTCGCGCTCTGAGTGACGGCGCGGATGAATTAAAAATTACGAATTACAAATGATGGATAATAAATCAGGAATTCGTAATTGCGCTTCCTTACAATCCATGAAAAAACGGGCATTTTCCCATAGCACGGCAACGTGCAGTTATAAAACAACTTCTCTCAATGCCTGCTCCGGAAATCGAACCAAACGCGGATGGGGTCGGTTTCATCTCCTGCATGATGGCGGTCCAGCACGCCTTTCTGCCCGTCGGGCCCCAGCCGATCGGCCTGCTTGAATTTGGTGCCGATGGCGGGAATTTCATACAAAAAGGAGATATCGCCTGAGGGGAATGGCGGCGACACCCCGCCTCTGGGCTGCTGCGGTGCATCCGGCGTAAAGACCTGCATGTAAATATTGGGCGTTTCAATGAGTATGTCGATATCTCCTTCGTCCGTGTAGAGCCGCGCCCAGTTGACCCCTGCGTGATAGCCCTTGAATTCGGGGTATATCAGGTTGCTGAAGCTCTCGCCCGTAATGGTATTGTTATAGTCCTTTTTCCAGAGGTTGAAGTTGGCGCCCCGCCTCCGGTTTTTCCATACACGGTAGGGACCTTTGCCGAGCCATTCCATGGATTTTACCCTCTTTTCGGGATATTCAAAACTGACCCCTACATAATCGATATCATGCAGTTTCGACCACAAGGGCGCCACCTCCAACCCCAACAGACCGTCTTTGCGCACGCGCCAGATAAAATACTGCGGATACTGCTTTCCCTTTGCTACAATCACCAGGCTGCCGTCTTCGTCTTTTTTCCATGTCACGCTTTTGTTCTCATTTTCAACGCCTTCCGGGCGGGGGCCGTTGCCAAAGGGCACTTCGCCCAGGCCGTTGGTCACGGAGCGAAGGTAGCCGGTAGTGATATCAAAAACGTAATGCATCTCGCCTGCCTGCACCTTCAGCGTATTGCCCGACAGGCTGGTGATGACCAGACCGCCTTTTTTGCATTTCTTCTCTTTCAGAATGCGCTCCGCGATCACTTTGGGATCCTGCACGGGCCAGCTCCAGGAGCATATTTCCCGCTGATGCTTGTCCAGCGCGCGAAACTCAAAAATATCCGCTGAATCAAGCGCGTCTTTTACCTGGGCATAAACCTTCCGCGTCTCTCCCGGCGCTGCATCGGGGCCCGCTATCCTGCCTTCCGCCACTATGTCCTTTTTTCCCTCGCCCGGCATGGATGTCCTGACCAGATGCCATTCAAAGGAACACTCGTTGAGATTGGTAAATAGGTAATCGTTGGTAATGAGCAGGCGCCCGTCCCACTGCGGGTTGATGACCAGCGTCACTACCTGCACTGGCGACCACACTTCCCTGATGGTGTAAAAGCTCCCCTCCTTCTCGCGGTGCGGTCCCAAAATGCCGTCAGGCCCATGGTTGCCGTCACTGTCGTACACGGTGCCTTGTTTGTCGGTGCGCAATACCGCCTCATCCACCAGCACCCACAAAAATGCCCCTGCTGCCCTCGGATTGGCCCTGAAGCGCTTCCAGTAATCGTCGAGTCCTGCACCCAGGCCACCGTCGTAAAGGCCGTGCAGCACTTCGGTAGGCATAAAAACATCATGGCCCCAATAAAAGCGGTCGATGCCGAAATCGTAGCTGTTGTAGTGGTGGGTGTCCACGCCGTTGCGGAGCAGCCACGGGTAGATGACCGGGCGCCGCTGGATGTCATAATGATGAAACCACTTTTCATTGGCAAAGTCCCATCCGCTCTCATTGCCGTGGTCCCAGATGATGACGCTCGGATGATTTTCATCTTTGAGCACAAGCTCACGGATCAGCTTCGGACCGACAACGGTATCGTAGCTGTCCTGCCAGCCGGTCAGCTCATCGAGCACAAACAGCCCCAGCGAATCGCACAGGTCGAGAAACCGCTCATCGGGGCAGTAATGCGACATCCGCACGGCGTTCATGTTCATCTCTTTCATCAGGCTAATATCCATCTTGTGCACCCTGTCGCTGAGCGCCCTGCCCGTCTCGGGCCAGAAGGAATGGCGGTTCACTCCTTTAAAAATCACCTTTTTCCCATTGACATAAAAACCATCGTGCTTGCGCAGCTCCACCGTGCGGAAGCCGATTCGTTTGCTGACAACATGGGAAAGTTTTCCATGAGAAAACAATGAAATTTTCATGTCATAGAGATTGGGGGATTCGGGATTCCACGGCAGGATATCGTTGAATTTACCCCGCACATCAATCCGCGAGGCTCTTTTATCATAGATTCCGGTAAAACTACCTTTCATCTTTGTTCCTTTTAAGTCGAACAGTTCAACTTTTACATCGGCGTTCGATCTTGCACCTTCAGAAATAGCGAGTACATGAAAACTCCCATCGGCACGGGCATCGACAGCCGCCCGCTCGAGATGTACTGCAGGCAACACCTCCAGAAAGACCGGCCTGTAAATACCACCGAATATCCAGAAATCGGCCTGCCGCTCGGCCGCGTTCACCGACGCATTGGCCGAATGCTTGGCGACATCTACTTCCAACAGGTTGCTCCGGCCGTATTTCAATAATTTTGTGATATCGTATTTAAACCTGTTAAAACCGCCCTGATGCACAGCCCCGGCACTTTTGCCATTGATCTTTACCCTGGTATCCGTCATACTGCCGTCAAAAACGATATTAACTTTTTTACCTTTCCATGATTTCGGAACCTCAAAACGGTACTTGTACAGTCCGTGTTCTTTTCCGAGCTTTTTGCCAGGGTCATTCCAATCGTGACCGTAGTTGTAGGTGCCGAAGCCCTGAAGCTCCCAGTTGGACGGCACAGCGATCTTTTTCCATTGGCCGCTGTTGCGTCCATCCGTACAATAAAAATCCCACTCGACAGTATGCTCCGAATCCGTACCTGAGAGGTAACGAACGATTGTTTGCTGGGCAGAGACATGAAAAAATGAAAGTGCCGGCAGAAAAATGAAAAAGGTGATAAAGAATGGTTTTCTCATGAGAATTGATCAATTTTTTTTGATTTCCCGAAGGGTAAAAATATGGGATGGCAGTCAATTATGATAATTATTGCTAAAGAAAAGAAGACAGGCAATAAATTAATTTTAAGAGGCTGTCTCAAAAGTTTTGTTTCATGCTCAGACATTAAG
>WGED01000035.1 GCA_015492915.1 Cyclobacteriaceae bacterium | reverse complement strand
GCATTATCAAAGACATCAGTCCGCTGAAAGGAGCCAAACCGGGGTCGTTGCCCGTCATCGCTCCGGGTTTTATCGATGTGCAGGTCAACGGTTATATGGGCGTCAGCTTTACCGACGAGGGGCTGACAACCGATGACGTAAAAAAAGCCACCGAAGCCCTTTGGAAGGAGGGCGTCACCACCTACCTGCCTACCATCATCACCGCTCCGCACGATTTGGTGATGGCAAACCTTGAGGTGCTCAGGAAGTCACTGAACAACAAAAAACTGAGCAGGTCGATCCCCGGGTTCTTTCTCGAAGGGCCGTATATCTCGCCGGTGGACGGCTTCCGCGGCGCACACCCGAAGCAGTATGTGCGGTTGCCCGATTGGGATGAGTTCAGTGAGTTTATGCAGGCATCGGGGAACCATATCATAAAGATCACCCTGGCGCCGGAGATGAAGGGGGCCATGGATTTTATAGATAAATGTTTGCAGAAAGGCATCATGGTAGCCATGGGGCATCACAATGCCGGCGCCGCGCAGATCCATGAAGCAGCCGATAAGGGGGTGCGCATTTCCACTCACCTGGGCAACGGATGTGCGAATATGATCCACCGGCACAATAATCCGCTCTGGGCGCAGATGGCCGATGACCGGCTGACACCCACCATCATTGCAGACGGGTTTCATCTGAACCCTGATGAACTGACCGTATTTTATAAAGTGAAAGGCCCTGATAACCTGATGCTTATCTCCGATATCACCAAGTTGGCGGGGATGCCGCCGGGCGAATATGTGTGGAACGGCAAAAAGGTACTGCTGACGCCCGAAGGCAAGCTGCGCATGCCTGATCAGGATGTGCTCGCAGGGGCATCTTTTTCCATCAGGCGCGGGGTGGGCAATATCATGAAGTTTACAGGTTGCCCGCTGGAGGAGGCCGTACAGATGTCATCAACCAATCAGGCCAGGGTGTTTGGCTGGAACGACAGGGGTGAGATTGCTGATGGCAAGAGAGCCGACCTTGTACTGTTCGATCTGGAAAACGACGAAGTGAAGGTGCGGCAAACGATCCTGGCCGGAGAGATAGTATATGATGGAAAGTGAGCTATTGACTATGCAAATCTAATATTTTCGGAAATCAACAAAATCCATGAAAAAATCCCTTAAACAAAAGATCATAACAGGCCTGAGCCTCGTGGGGCCGGGGCTCTTCCTGATCGGCTATAACATCGGGACAGGCAGCATCACCACCATGGCCAAGGCAGGCGCCAACTACGGCATGACGCTCTTCTGGGCATTGGTGCTTTCGGTGATATTCACCTACATCCTCATGGTCGCTTACGGCAAGCTGACACTCGTGACGGGACGGACGGCCCTGAATAACTATAAAAATTATTTTTCATGGGGAAAGGCCCTTTCCATATATATCATGACGGCGGTGATCATCGGCGAACTGCTCGCCGTGATGGGCGTGATGGGCATCGTGGTAGAGCTGCTGCAGGAGGGGATCAAGATCGTGTTTGGCGTTGATCATTTCAATCCATGGATCATCACGGGCGTGCTGGTGGTCGTATTGTATTACCTGCTCTGGAACGGGCAGTACAAGCGATTTGAGAAGATACTGACCTTTTTCGTCATTTTCATGGCACTGTGCTTTATCGTAGTATTTTTCATGGTCGATCCCGATTATATTGCCATCGTCAAAGGTATGGTGCCCAGCATTCCAGACGAACCGGGCAGCTTCAGACTGGTGGCGGCGATGGCCGGTACTACCTGTTCGGCTGCCGTATTTGTAGTGCGCAGCACCGTAGTAGCCGAAAAGGGCTGGACGATCAAAGACCTGAAAAATGAGAAGCGCGACGCCATGGTTTCCGCATCCATGATGCTGTTTCTCAGCGCCATCATCATGGCTGTGGCAGCGGGGACATTGCACATGATGGGCCTTACACTTACCAATACTTCGGAGATGATCCATCTCTTTGAGCCGATCGGCGGCGAGACTGCGGCGCTCATCCTGATTCTCGGCATCACCGGGGCAGGGCTTTCGACTGTCTTTCCCATTATTCTCATCGCTCCGTGGCTGATCTGTGACTACACCGGCAGGGAGCGCAACATCCAGTCGCCCTTGTTTCGCTGGCTGGGCTTGGTGGGCATATTGTTCAGCTTCGGCTTTCTGCTCATGACCGAAAAGCCCCCCGGGCTCATGGTTTTCTCACAGGCGTTTCAGGCGATGATACTGCCCGCGGTGGCCATACCGGCTTATATCCTTTTGCGCAACAGGGAATTCATGAAAAATCATACCATGTCCATGAGCTTCAATATCGGCATGATCGCCGTCATCCTGTTTTCACTGCTCACCACCTATTTCGCGCTGGCAGACCTGTTTTAAGAATAATAATTTGTGATGCCATTCGTGCATTTGTGGCGGAAAATAAGCCGCAATGCACGAATAATATGTTGTTCACTCACGGCAGTAAATCATGACTATCGGACATTATAATGTCCAAAAGTTATGACTTTAGGTCATTACAATGTAATTTAGTATTTTAGCAAAAAAAGATGTACAAGCGGACACTTGAAAATAAAATAAAGGCCAAGGTAGGGGCAGGCAAGGCAATCATTGTCGTCGGAGCAAGGCAGG
>WGED01000034.1 GCA_015492915.1 Cyclobacteriaceae bacterium | reverse complement strand
CAATACTGAGGCATAAGTGCCGGGTAGAGCCCGTCGGCTTTGAACTGATGCCGGAAAAATTCACCATACCTCAACTACAAAAACTCTATGAGGCCATTCTCGGCGTCAGCCTCGACAATGCTAACTTCAGAAAGAAGATTCTCAGCATGAAAATTCTCGAAAAACTCACCGAAAAAGAAAAAGGGGGGTCGAAGAAAGGTGCGTATTACTATAGGTTTGATAAAGAAAAATTCGATACATTCAATAATGAATGATTTATTTTTAAAATACGTCATAAAGATCATCTGATGCTGGAAGAACTGAAAAAGCAAGTCTGCCATGCCAATAAAATGCTGCAAACTCACGGCCTGATAACCCTGACCTGGGGCAATGTGAGCGGTATTGACCGCAAAAAAGGCCTTATCGTCATCAAACCCAGCGGTATTCCTTTCGACGAATTGCAACCGGAAAATATGGCCGTGGTGGATATGGACGGAAAGCCCCTGCCTGGCAGCCTGATCCCATCCTCCGACACGCCCACGCATATCGAATTATACAAAAATTTCATGAATGCAGGCAGCATTGTGCATACACATTCGCCGTGGGCCACCGTCTGGGCGCAGGCCGGGAAAAGTATCCCCCCACTCGGCACCACCCACGCCGATCATTTTTACGGTGAAATTCCATGCACGCGCAAACTCACCGAACAGGAAATAAAAAGCGACTATGAGACATCTACCGGTAAAGTGATCGTAGAAACCTTCGCCGACAGGGACCCTGAGGCCATGCCTGCGGTGCTGGTGCATGGCCACGGGCCGTTTGTTTGGGGAAAAGACTGTAAAACAGCCATTGAGAATGCCGTGGCACTGGAAATGGTGGCTAAAATGGCTTATCATACCCTGCAGCTAAATGATGTAAAATCCATAGACCGGTGGCTGCTCGACAAGCATTACAACCGAAAACACGGGAAAGAGGCATATTATGGACAGGGTAAGAAAAACCAAAAATCGAAAGGGCATGAATAATTGCCCTAAATCCATGAATTTTATGGCATTTCTATTTGGTATAAGTATGAAAATACCATAAAATCAATTTTTCAATAGTTTATTCGAAAACTCAAGGAGTAATATCATTAAAAACCCAATAAACAAAAACCGAACATCATGGCAGATAAAAAATACGTAATAGGTGTGGATTACGGCACCGACTCGGTGCGTTCCATTATTGTGGATGCCGCAGACGGCTCAGAGCTCGCTGCTGCCGTTTTTCCCTATCCCCGGTGGAAGGAAGGCAAATATTCCGACCCGGCAAAGAATCAGTTCAGGCAGCACCCGCTCGATTATCTTGAAGGACTTGAAACGACCATTAAAGAGGCCCTCTCGCAATGTGGCCCGGAGATCGCAAAAAATATCGTTGGCCTTTCTATCGACACTACAGGCTCCACGCCCGTAGCCGTGACGAAAGAAGGCACGCCCCTCTCCCTCACCCCCGGTTTTGAAGATAACCCCAATGCCATGTTTATTTTGTGGAAAGACCATACAGCCGTGAAAGAGGCGGATGAGGTCAACCAACTGGCGCATTCATGGGGTGGCGTCGATTATACAAAATACGAGGGCGGCATCTATTCTTCTGAATGGTTCTGGGCAAAATTGCTGCATGTGCTCCGTGAAGACGAAAAAGTGCGGGAGGCTGCCTTTTCATGGGTTGAGCACTGTGACTGGCTGCCTGCCCTGCTCACCGGCAACACCGATCCCCTGACGCTGAAAAGGAGCCGGTGCGCTGCCGGCCACAAAGCCATGTGGCACGAGGAATGGGGTGGCCTTCCGTCGGAGGATTTTCTTATGAAACTCGACCCCTTGCTCTCCGGTCTGCGTGACAGGCTTTACAAAGACACCTATACCGCCGACGTAGCTGCGGGAACCCTTTCGGCAGCATGGGCTGAAAAGCTCGGTCTCACGACGGATGTGGTTGTCGGCACAGGTACCTTCGACGCCCATGCAGGCGCGCTGGGTGGTGAAATAGAAGCCTACACCATGAGCAAGGTGATGGGCACATCTACCTGCGACATGCTCGTGGCGCCCATCGAAGAGGCGGGCGACAAGCTCGTCAGGGGCATTGCCGGCCAGGTGGACGGCTCCATCGTCCCGGGCATGCTGGGCCTTGAGGCAGGACAGTCAGCCTTTGGCGATATCTATGCGTGGTTCAGGGAGTTGCTTATGTGGCCCGTGGATGAAATCATGAAAAAAACGGCATTATTGGATGAGCAGACTAAGGCAAGCCTTGCCGAAGAGATCGAAGGCAGCGTGATCGCAAAACTGAGCGAAGAAGCGGCTAAAATCCCCATTGACGAATCGACCATTGTGGCGCTCGACTGGTGGAACGGCCGCCGCAGCCCCGACGCCAACCAGGCGCTCAAAGGCGCCATAATAGGCCTTAACCTCGGCTCCGACGCGCCGAGGGTTTTCAAAGCGCTGGTCGAAGCCACCTGCTTCGGCTCCAAACGCATCGCAGACCGGTTTGCCGAAGAGGGCATCCCCGTGAAGGAAGTCGTAGCCCTCGGCGG
>WGED01000033.1 GCA_015492915.1 Cyclobacteriaceae bacterium | reverse complement strand
TGTGATGTGCCGCAACACCATCAGCGTGGGATGGGACGGCAGCCTGTACGATTGTGATTTTAATCAGATGCTGGACCTGAAGCTGGACCTTGCCCGTCCGCACATCAGGGATTTCGACGTCATGCGGTGGATGAACAGGGAAATTGTCATCAATAATCACTGTTACGGCTGTACGGCCGGATGCGGATCGAGCTGCGGCGGCGCCACCGTGTAAATGGCCAAACTATTTCTGGAAAATACGGTTATAACTGTTTATAAAAATACGGACTAAAACACTGAAAATTCCATGGGTTATCTTGAAACAACACAGAATATTTATACCAAAGCGGCGGCTACCCCCGATGTCGGGTTATGCTGCACCACCTCACCGGCATGGGCTTTTCCCGGCCTGAAAATACCCGGCAAAATGCTCGACATGGATTACGGTTGCGGGAGTACGGTAAATCCCCGCGATCTGGTCAACAACCCCAAAGTGCTGTATGTCGGTGTGGGCGGCGGCATGGAATTATTGCAATTTGCCTACTTCAGCAGGGAGAAGGGGAATGTAATCGGCGTGGATGTAGTGGACAAAATGCTGGAAGTGTGCGCCAAAAACCTTGCCACGGCGGCCCGGCAGAATGAATGGTTCAAAAATGAATTTATCGAATTGCGGCGCGGTGATGCGCTCAACCTGCCCGTCGACGATAACAGCATTGACCTGACGGCACAAAATTGCCTTTTCAATATCTTTAAAGAGCACGACCTGAAGAAAGCCCTCGCCGAGATGTACAGGGTGCTGAAGCCCCACGGACGCCTCGTGCTTTCCGATCCCATCTGTGACGATACAATACCCGATCATTTAAGAGAGGATGAGCAATTGAGGGGGTTGTGCCTGAGTGGCGCATTGCCGCTTAAAGATTATCTAAAACTCATAACTGATACCGGTTTCGGAACGATTGAGATACGGGCGAGGCGACCATACAGGATACTCGACACAAAACACTACGACACAGATCATAACATTTACATTGAAAGTGTTGAAATATGTGCAATCAAAGATCCGGTAAAGCCCGACGGTCCCTGCGTGTTTACCGGTAAAACAGCTATCTACATCGGTGATGATGAATATTTTGACGATGGAGATGGTCATATCATGTATTACAATAAACCGCTGGCTGTTTGTGACAAGACTGCGGGTCACCTCTCAGCATTGAACAGGGACGATATTGTTATTACGCCGAGCACCTGGTTTTATGATGGCAGCGGATGCTGTTGAACGGAGTGAGTGTGAGGGTTCAGAGCGAGGGTGAGAGCGAGAGTGAGAAAAGGAGCATGAAAGGGATTTGTTTTTTTCTCTGCCCAAATCCCTTAACTTTGCCCACCTGAATCTATTCCGAAAAACCATTAAAAAAAATCATTCGATCTATGTCAGCAAAATATAATCTCATCGTCATAGGCAGCGGTCCGGGCGGATATGTCGCAGCCATCAGGGCATCACAACTGGGCCTGAAAACAGCTGTTGTCGAAAGAGCCGAGCTGGGCGGTGTTTGCCTCAACTGGGGCTGTATTCCTACCAAAGCACTTTTGAAAAGCGCTCAGGTCTTTGAGTACACCAGGCACGCTGCCGATTACGGCATCAATATCAAAGAGGCCACCATTGATTTCGGTGCTGTCGTCAAGCGTAGCAGGGGTGTAGCCGAGGGCATGAGCAAAGGCATCCAGTTTCTATTCAAAAAGAATAAAATCGAGGTAATCAAAGGCTTCGGACGCGTGCAACCGGGCAAGAAAGTAGAAGTGAAAGATGAAAAAGGAGGTAAAACCGTCTATGAAGCTGACCATATCATCATTGCCACAGGAGGCCGCTCACGCGAACTGCCAAACCTCAAGCTCGATCACAAAAAGATCATAGGCTATCGCAAGGCGATGACCCTTGAGAAACAGCCCGAATCCATGGTGATCGTGGGTTCCGGGGCCATAGGTTCTGAGTTTGCCTATTTTTATAATGCTATCGGCACTAAAGTGACACTCGTGGAATTCCTGCCGCATCTCGTGCCACTGGAAGATGAAGATGTTTCGAAGCAACTGGAGCGGTCATTCAAGAAATCCGGCATCAAGGTGATGGTAAACTCTGAAGTGACCAAAGTGGACACCAAAGGCAAAAAGTGCAAAGTTTCCATCAAGACACACAAGGGTGAAGAGCAGGTTGAGTGTGATGTCGTGCTGTCGGCCGTGGGCGTGACAACCAACATCGAAGGCATCGGTCTGGAAGACGTGGGCATCGCTACCGACAAGGGCAAAGTGATCGTCGATAAGTATTACAAGACGAATATGCCGGGCTACTATGCCATCGGCGATATCGTGAAAGGGCAAGCGCTGGCACATGTGGCTTCCGCCGAAGGGATCATCTGTGTGGAGAAGATCGCAGGTCTTGATCCTGAGCCGCTCGATTACAACAACATCCCGGGCTGCACTTACACCACTCCTGAGATAGCCTCTGTCGGTTACACCGAAAAAGCAGCCAAAGAAGCGGGATATGAGATCAAAGTGGGCAAATTCCCCTTCACCGCTTCGGGCAAGGCAAGCGCTGCAGGCGCGAAGGAGGGTTTCGTCAAAGTCATTTACGATGCCAAATACGGCGAATGGCTCGGCGCCCACATGATCGGCGCCAACGTAACGGAAATGATCGCCGAGGTTGTGGCTGCGAGAAAACTGGAAACTACGGGACACGAGATCATCAAGACCGTACATCCGCACCCCACGATGTCGGAGGCCATCATGGAAGCTACCGCCGCAGCCTACGGGGAAGTGATACATTTATAAAAAGAAAAATCATCCGAAATCCATAGCCGTTGTGTTTGCAACGGCTTTTTTTTTATTGAAGAAACCGGTCATTTGGAAATCATGAAAAAAGGGTCATTTTTCATAGATAATTCCGTCTCAGGCTGCCTAACCCCCGTTCCGTTATTTGAATTATCATGAATTTTCATTGATATTGGGGCGAATTTTAAGGAATGAAATATGAAACAGGTGCTGGCAGAAATTATTACGATTGGCGATGAAATCCTTTACGGGCAAACGCTTGACACCAACGCCCATTGGATCAGCGGTAAGCTGGATGAGAACGGTATCCGTGTAGTCCGGCGTACCACTTGCGGCGACAATGAGCAAGAGATCGTGAAAGCACTCGCCGAAGCGGAGCAACACGCCGACCTGATCCTGATCACTGGGGGTCTGGGACCCACAAGCGATGATATTACGAAAACCTGCCTGGCACGCTATTTCGACAGTGAGATAAAGCCAAATGAACAGGCTTTGAGGGAGTTGGAGCACTACATGGCAAACCGCGGCAGGGCCCTCAACGAGCTGACCAGGCAACAGGCATCACTCCCTGACAAATGTAAACATATCACCAACAACCGCGGCACTGCCGCAGGCATGTGGTTCAATAAAAATGGCAAAATTTTCATAGCTATGCCGGGTGTGCCTCATGAGATGAAACACATGATGTCTCATCATGTCATACCGAGACTCAGAGAAACTTATGAATTACCGGTGATTTACCATAAGTTCGTCCGCCTGACAGGTATCGGCGAGTCGTGGCTGGCAGAGAAAATTGAGGTTTGGGAGAATAATCTGCCGGATAATGTGAAGTTGGCCTATCTGCCCACCTATGGCGACATTAAGATGCGGCTGACGGCCTATGGGAATGATGTTAAAATTCTCGAAAAACAAGTCAGGGGGCTTATTGACAGTCTGTTGCCACTGATCGACAAGTATGTATACGGCTTTGATGACAACCCCCTGGAGGTGGTTATCGGCAACATTCTGAGAGAGAGAAACGAAAAACTGGCCATTGCCGAAAGCTGCACGGGAGGCTTTATCGCTCACAAAATCACTTCTGTAGCAGGCAGTTCAGATTACTTCAATGGTGGTATAGTGCCCTATCAGAATGAGATGAAAGTGAAACTGCTCGGCGTGCAGCCGGCGACGTTGGAAGCCCACGGTGCAGTGAGCGAGGAAACGGTGCGCGAAATGGCAGTGAATGTGAAGGATCGTTTTAATGCGGACTGGGGACTTGCATCAAGCGGTATAGCGGGACCCGGTGGTGGCACGCCTGAAAAGCCCGTCGGCACGATATGGATAGCTTGTGCCGGACCTTCAGGCATCAGGGCTAAGAAACTCCGGCTGACCAAAGATCGTGATGTCAACATCAGGTTGTCTGCCGTATTGGCGATGTTTATATTGTACCAAAGTTTGGTCAAAAAGGATTGAGAAAATTTCCAAAAATATTATATTGCTTATCCTCTAACCAATACTGAAAAGAATGGCAATCATTGAAATAATAATGCCTCAGATGGGCGAAAGTGTGATGGAAGCGACGATCATTTCGTGGCTAAAAAAAGAAGGCGAAAGAGTGGAAGCGGAAGAGCCGTTGCTCGAAGTGGCAACGGATAAAGTTGACACGGAAGTGCCTGCAGCAGAGAGTGGTGTCATTACAAAACTTCTCGCTAAGGAGGGCGATGTAGTCCAGATCGGGGCACCGATCGCCATCATCAATACTGACGGTATTGAAACAAAAGAACTAAAAAAAGAAGAGCCTGCACCGGAGATTTCCGAACCGGCGGAGATCCTTCAGGAAGAAGTTGTCTCTCCACAACCGACAGAAATAGTATCCAAAACTGAAACTATTCCGCCACGGGTAGTCTCCTTTCAGGAGACCTCAACGCAAAAGGTTGACAAGGTATCACACTCCATGGCCTTTTATTCACCCCTCGTACGAAAGATTGCCAAAGAAGAAAATATATCGCTTGAAGAACTGGCTACCATAGCCGG
Source organism: Cyclobacteriaceae bacterium (assembly GCA_015492915.1). Lineage (GTDB taxonomy): Bacteria > Bacteroidota > Bacteroidia > Cytophagales > Cyclobacteriaceae > JAAUQL01. Next base: position 10,532 of record WGED01000033.1, on the reverse strand, counting down.
AACGGGTAAGAGCGGCAGGGTGACAAAGAACGATGTGCTGGCCTATCTTGAAAAGAGACCTAAAAAGGAGAGACATGTGAGGTCAAACGGAACGATAACGGATGGCAGAATCCATGAGTTTGCCACTGCCGAAAAATCTACGGTCACTACGCCACTGATCAAAGAAGGAGATGAGGTGATCGATATGGACCGCGTACGACGCATCATTGCGGATCGGATGGTGGAATCGCGCAATATCTCAGCCCATGTGCATTCCTTTGTCGAAGCCGATGTGACACGAATCGTACGATGGAAAAAGAAAGTTCAGGATCATTTTCTCAAAGATCTGGGCGTTAAACTCACGTACACACCCATTTTTATCGAGGCTGTTGTAAAAGCGCTGCAGGATTTTCCAATGATGAATATATCGGTTCATGGCAATAAGATCATCAAAAAGAAGCGCATCAATATAGGCCTTGCCGTGGCCATGCCTGACGGCAACCTGATCGTACCTGTCATTAAAAATGCCGATCAGCTCAATATCGTTGGCCTTGCCAAAATGGTAAATGATTATGCTTACAGGGCTCGCCACAATCAGCTAAAGCCTGACGAAGTGCGGGACTCCACATACACCATCACCAATGTCGGCTCATTCGGTAGCACGATGGGCACGCCGATCATTTTGCAACCCAACGTAGGCATACTGGCTATCGGTGTCATTGAGAAAAAACCGGTAGTGATCGAATCGGAAGAGTACGGTGATGTGATCGCCATCAGGCATATGATGGTGCTCTCACACTCTTACGACCACCGCGTGATCGACGGTGCGCTGGGCAGTTTGTTCGTGAAGCGTGTGGGCGAATACCTTCAGAACTTCGATGATACAAGGGTATTTTAAGCTTTGGCCGTTCATCCCAATCATGCATGAAAAAACAGCCTTTTTCTCATAGGCCTATTCCTGCTGCATCAGATAGGCCTTGATGAAGTCGTTGATATCACCATTGAGCACATTGAGCACGTCGGTACGCTCCACACCCGTGCGGTTGTCCTTGACAAGCTTGTACGGATGAAGCACATAATTTCTGATCTGTGAGCCAAAGTCAATCTTCTTCTTCGAACTCTCTACCTTCGCCCGCTCCTCATTTTTCTTTTCCAACTCGATCTGATACAATCTTGATTTGAGCAGGTTGAGCGCTTTCTCCTTATTCTGAAGCTGCGAGCGTTCCTGCTGACATTCGACAACAAGCCCCGAGGGGGCATGCCGCAATCTGACTGCCGTTTCCACTTTGTTCACGTTCTGCCCGCCGGCGCCTCCCGAGCGGTATGTCTCCCAGGTGATATCCGCCGGGTTGATCTCGATTTGTATCGAATCGTCTATCTGCGGATACACGAAGACAGAAGCGAATGACGTATGACGCCTTCCTCCGGAGTCAAACGGTGATATCCTTACAAGACGGTGCACACCGATCTCCGATTTCAGATAGCCATAGGCAAAATCGCCCGATATCTCCAACGTAGCTGATTTGATGCCTGCTGTATCGCCGGGCTGCAGGTTGATCTGGCGTACTTTCATGTTATTTTTTTCACCCCACATGATGTACATGCGCATCAGCATCTCGGCCCAGTCCTGGCTCTCAGTGCCTCCTGCCCCGGGGTTGATCTCCATCACGGCATCGAGCTGGTCTTCCTCCTCGCTGAGCATCTTTTTGAACTCGAGGTCTTCGAGTTGTTTCTTCGCTTTTTCATATTCCCTATCCACCTCTTCTTCTTCCACCTCTCCTTCAGCAAGAAATTCATTCAGCGTCTCCAGATCCTCAAGTGCGGACAGCAGATTTGCAAAACTGTCCGTCCATATCTTTTTGGATTTGATGGACTTCATTACTTTTTGCGCCTCTTTGGGGTCATCCCAGAAGCCCGGCGCTGCCGTCTGCTTTTCCTCCTCCTCTATTTCTTTCAGCTTGTTTTCGTAGTCAAAGATACCTCCCCAGGGCATTAACGCGAGCCCTTAAATCTTTCAATTGTTCTGCTGTCATATCAATAATCTTTAAAGTTCAAATATCTGATCCTGTACTTGCGGCCGATCCTGATTTTTTTCGGGGCAAATAGTTTTAAAAATGTTCCGCCTGCAAATATCGCCGCACCTGTTATCCACACTGCCTTTTCAAACTCAAAACTGCTGCCCTGCACTAATGTTTTGTTAAATATATCAATGGCAATATATCCGACCCCTGCAATCTGCATGTATGCGCCGACCTGCCGGAAATCAAAACCGGTGAATCGCTTTCCTTTTAGTTTTACAGCATCGATCTCATCATATCCCAATTGATAATAATGAAACTCAATTGCCGTATCATTCAGCGCTATAATATGATCGGTGCGAAAATGATCGTCTCCTTTTATCCTGAAGGTGATCCTGTCCCCTGAGCTGTATTTGATCTGGTTGCCGGTGATTACTTTCTCAATGATAAAATATTCATCCTGTGCCCATGCCGCTACAGACAGAAAAATATTGATTAAAAAAAAGAGGAAAATTCCATGAAACCTGATTTCATTTTCGGGGAGTATCAATAAAAACATCATCCGGATAAGATATTAAATCTTATAAATCCACCCCCGTGTATCTTCCTTCACCCCTGTCTTAATGTCATTGAGCTCCTTGAGTATGCGTGTTGAAAAACTGTCTTCGCCCGGCGCCGGGATAGGATAATCCTTCCCCTCATGCCCTATTACCTCAATATTGGCGATGGTTGCAGCCGTTCCTGTTCCGAATGCCTCTGTCAGGGTGCCTTGCTCGAGTGCTTCAACAATTTCGGTTACGGGCACCGGTCTTTCTTCCACATTCATGCCCCAGTCGCGCGCAATGGTCAGTACGCTGTCGCGGGTAATACCTGCCAAAATGGTGTCGCCTGTTTCGGCAGTGACCAGTGTCCCGTCAATGATAAACATCACATTCATCGTACCGGCCTCCTCAACATAGCTGTGGGTGGCGCCATCAGTCCATATCAGTTGATCATAACCCGACTCATTGGCCAGTTTTGCCGGATAGAGCGATGCGGCGTAATTGCCGCCGGCTTTCGCATAACCGGTGCCTCCGTGCACGGACCGGCTGAATTTTTTTTCAATTTTTACTTTGAGGGGCTTTGAATAATAAGCACCAACCGGACAGGTGAATATGATAAATTTATAATTATCGGACGGCCTGATGCCGATATACTCATCGAGCGCAAAAATGTACGGACGAATGTAAAGGGCCGTGTCCGGTTTATCCGGCACCCAGTCCTTGTCAAGCCGCAGCAATTCGGTCATCCCCTGCATGAATATTTCCTCGGGCAATTGCGGGATACACATTCTCTCCGCAGATATGTTAAGTCTGCGGGCATTCATCTCAGGGCGGAATACGGATATCTCCCCCTGCACATCCCTGTAAGCCTTCAGACCTTCAAAGATGGTCTGGGCATAATGGAGTATCGCCGAACCCGGCGTAAAGCTGAGCAAGTCATAGGGCTCGATTCTGAAATCCTGCCATCGCCCGTTGTAATAATCGGCGATGAACATATGATCGGAATAAACCTTACCGAAATCGATGTGGTCGAAATTTACCCGGCTGAGGTACGATTCCCCGACCGTTTTGACATTTATTTTTATTGTGCTTGACATTTCCTTATTTGGAATAAAATGGGGAGCAAAACTAACAAAAAATGACTCAATTTCAATGTTTTTATCTTTTGGGCTTCCATGGAATTTCTTCGATTTTCAATTCATGCCCCTGCTTCCGGGCCAGGACGAAAAGATAATCCGACAGCCTGTTGAGGTACCGCATGATGATCTCCTCTGCCTTGCCCGACTGCACCAAACCCGCTGTCAACCGTTCGGCCCGCCGACAAACAGTTCTGGCTATGTGGGACGCTGAAACAAGCTGATGTCCTCCGGGAAGTATGAAGTTTTTCAAAGGAGACAAATCTTCGTTCATCTCATCAATAGCCCGCTCCAGCGCTGTGATATCCGCTTCAGTCAGATCAGGCTTAAACGCTTTTGCCTTTTCCGATTCGGCAGCCAGCGATGATCCGGCCATGAACAGCCTTGACTGAATATTTCGCAAAAAAATCACTCTTTTTTCATCGGCCTCAAGATCTGCCACCATCCCTAAAAACGCATTCAATTCATCAATGGCACCGTATGCATCGATACGCTCATGGTTTTTTGACACCCGCGTGCCCCCGAGGAGCGATGTCATTCCCTTGTCTCCTGTTTTGGTATAAATTTTCATGGTTTTTCAGTAATAATCACGGGCTGCCAGCCGATAATGATGCTGCCTTCCGGCAAATCCTGAAGTTATGAAATTGAGGTCTTATTATGAAACGGGAGCCTGGCGGATTTTATCCGAAGTGAGGATATTTTCATTAATTTCATCCGACTCGACCAGTCCGTCACGAAGCTTTACAATCCTGTGGGCATAGAGGGCGATATCGTGCTCGTGCGTCACCATAATGACCGTGTTGCCCTGTTCATGGATCTCATGGAATAAATCCATAATATCATAAGAGGTCTTGGAGTCAAGGTTTCCTGTCGGTTCGTCGGCCAGGATAATGCTCGGGTCATTGACCAGAGCCCTGGCGATGGCCACCCGCTGGCGCTGTCCTCCCGATAGCTCGTTGGGCTTATGGTTGGCCCTGTCGGCCAAAGACACACTCTCGAGGGTAGCCATAGCTTTCTCCTCTCTTTCTCTTTTGCCGTATCCTGCATAAATAAGCGGCAGCGCAACATTTTCCAGTGCTGTGGCGCGCGGAAGCAGATTGAAAGTCTGAAAGACAAAGCCGATCTCCTTGTTGCGCACTTCTGCCAGTTCGTTTTCCGACATGTGACTGACATCCTTATTATTGAGGATATAAGTGCCGGATGTGGGCGTATCGAGACATCCGATGATATTCATGAGCGTAGATTTGCCCGAGCCGGATGGCCCCATAAAGGCGACATATTCTCCTTTAAGTATTTCGATGGTGATGGATTGCAGGGCGTTGACTGTCTGTGTGCCCATCTGGTATATTTTCGAGATTTCTGAAGTTTTTATTATTGAGCTCATCAGTCACATTTGTTTATCGATAGAATTTCAAAGTAAAGCTACAAGAAATATGAATTGCTTGTGAAAATCAAATCTTATTATTTGAACGGAAAAAATGCCTGATGTACTGTTTATTTTTGGTAATTTCAACAAAATCATACTCTGATGTTTTGTCATGTTTATTTTGCATTCAGACTTAATCAAAAAATCAAGCTATGAAAACCATAGGTCTGATCGGCGGGATGAGTTGGGAATCCTCCGCGGTATATTATGAGATCATCAATCAGAAGGTAAAAGAGCTACTCGGCGGATTTCATTCCTGCAAAAGCATAATGCTCACGGTTGATTTTGCGGAGATCGAGTCCCTGCAACACAAGGGACAGTGGAACGAGCTCTGCAACAGGATGGCTGAGGCAGCACGGACGCTCGAAAAGGCCGGCGCCGCGATGATAGTGCTCTGCACCAACACGATGCATATTTGCAGCCATGCTATTGAGAAAACGATCAATATACCTTTTCTCCACATTGCCAGAGCTACGGGCATGGCGATCAGGCAGCAGGGCCTGCACAAGGTGGGGCTGCTGGGCACGGCCTTTACCATGGAAAAACCTTTTTATAAAGACATCTTAAGAGAAGAATTCGGTATAGAGGTGATCGTGCCGGATGAGGAAGACAGAAGTACCGTGCATCGTATTATCTATGACGAACTGGTGACAGGGAAAATCACGGAAGCCTCGCGTGAGCGATACAGGAGAATAATCAAAAACCTCGAAAAGCAGGGAGCACAGGGGGTGATCCTCGGCTGCACGGAAATACCGCTGCTGATCAGCCAGGACGATATGAGCATTCCCGTATTCGACACCACCCGCATCCATGCCGAAAAAGCGGTGGAGATGGCTTTGGACAAGTGAATGTCACGGGCACACGATGCAAACACGCGCCTGCCCCTTCCCATGAAAAAATGGCCTGAAATTCATGGCATTTGCAGGCGCAAAAGACAATACTAATTTTTATCTTTAAAGAAGCATTGGTATAATTTTTAACAAAACAGATCATGAAACCGGCAGGGCCGGAGCAAATTAAGGAAACACTAGGGCATGTTTATATGATCCGGCAAATAGCAAACTTTAAAATTTAAACAGATGAAAAAACCATTCTTTTTATTCGCCTGCGCAATAGTTTTTTTGACAAGCTCCATCACCGCCGGGGCGCAAGCCATCAGTCTTTTCAACGGCAAAGACCTCGACGGTTGGCATGTGGATGTGCCCGAAATGGATAAGGATCCGAACGCGCGCAATCCTTTCATCGTCCGCAATGGCATGCTCGTGAGTCTCGGCACACCCGGCGGCCACCTTATCACTGATGACGTTTATCAGAATTACCGGCTCGTCGCTGAATACCGCTTTGCGGGCAAGCCGGGCAACTGCGGCGTGCTGGTGCATGCCTCTACCCCAAGATTCCTGTACAAAATGTTCCCCAAATCACTGGAGGTACAAATGATGCATGAGAATGCGGGCGATTTCTGGTGCATCGGCGAAGACATCACCGTGCCGGACATGGAAAAACGTCGTGGGCCGAAAACAGACTGGGGCACTACTGAAGGCAAAAAACGAAGAATTAAGAATTTGACCGACGGTTCGGAGCACAAGCCCGGTGAGTGGAATACGATGGTGATCGAATGCGTGGGTCGTGAAATCAAGGTATGGGTCAACGGTGACCTGGTCAATTACGGTTACGACTGCACCACTGATAAAGGACAGATTGCCATACAGGCCGAAGGTTCGGAAGTAGAATTCAGAAAGCTTGAGTTGACGCCTATTACAAAACTATCGGATTAACGGTATATCGCAGCGCCATGGATTGGTCATGAGAAAATCGTCATTTTCTCATGACAGAAGGATGCCGGGCCCATTCATACCTCCTCACTTCGTCAAAATCAGGATTGAGAACGGGAAGCCTTGCGCCTACTTCTTTTCGCCATTGATCGAGCAGGGCCGACAATTCCTTCACTTTTGCCGTATTCTCCTGCGAAAGATCATGGGATTCAGCAATGTCATTCGCCAAGTTGTATAATTCATACGTGTTGTCAACCAGGTTATGGATCAGTTTCCAGTCGCCCTGGCGCACCGCGCTTGCCGGCACCCCGTGATGATATACGGGATAATGCCAGAAAACAGCCCTTTCCTCATGGCCTTTGTCGTTGCCGAGCAGCACATTCAGCATCGACTCCCCGTCAACAGTCTGAGATATATTGGCACCGCTCATTTCAGCCAGCGTAGGGAAAACATCCACCCCGCTGACCATGGCATCCGTCCATGAGCCTTCATCAATTTTTCCGGGCCATTTCACGATCAACGGCTCACGAATGCCACCTTCATAGACGGTCCCTTTCTCCCTGCTTAGCGGGTAATTGGATGTTGCGATATAGGCCAGGGTATCCCCTTCATAAACATATTTTTTCGAATCGGCCAGCAGCACGATATTGTCAAACCGCTTTATCAGTCCGCCATTGTCAGAGAAAAAGATCACCATGGTATCATCCGCAAGGCCCAGCGAATCAATAATTTGAACGATGCGCCCCACACTCCGGTCGATATGCTCGATCATGGAGGCATATACCGCATTGCATGGATAATGGTCGATTTTCGGCTTCTGCAAATATTTGTTGATTAGCGCAGTATCCGCATCGAGCTGCACATGCACATCGTAATGTGCCACGAACACGAAAAAGGGCTTTTCCTTATTTTTTTCAATGAACTTAACGGCCATATCCGTCAAAGTCTCCGATAGCCGTTTGTTCGGCTTTGCTTCCAGCGGCGGCCTGAACCTGCTGTGATAATATCCGCCGCCCGCGTATTCATACGCTTCATCGAAGCCAAACCTTGAAGGGTGATGCTGCTGATCGCGCCCCAGATGCCACTTGCCGAAATACCCCGTGGCATAACCTGCGCTTTTCATCACGTTGCCCAGCGTTTTCAGTTCGGAAGGCAGATACTGTGTCCTGTTCATTGGAACCGTCACTTTCTAGAAAGGCCGCCAGTGGCCGGGGATAAAATCGATGATCCCCACCCTGGCCGGATACTGCCCCGTCATGATCGCGGCCCTGGAAGGCGAGCATACCGGACAGGCGGCGTAGGCATTGGTAAAGCGCATTCCACCTTGCGCCAGCCGGTCGATATTGGGTGCTTCGTTGAACCGGTTGCCATAGGCAGGCAGATCGGCCCAGCCGAGATCATCCGCCAGAATGAAGACGATATTCGGCTTTTTTTCATGAACCGGTTTTTCAGATTCGCAACCGGAGACCATCAGCAAAAGGAAAAGAAAGACAACAGCAAAGAATTTCATGACAAAAAAGTTTATTACAGAGTAAGAGGCCTTTTATAAAGGTAAATAATTTTCGTGTAAGAAATGTCCTGATTACCATCCATTGGCACATGCCTTTCTCTCTTATCAAAGGACAATATCCCCAACGCCTTAAATGCCGTTTACTTAATTTCAAATATACCTTAATAAGCTCATTTGTCATTTTCCTTTAATTCACAGAATTCCCTGACATTGTAATTGATTTAAAATTATTGGCCCATTAGATAGCATCTAGGGGCATATTTTTACATTATTGTTACAGGCAACTACAATCATGGATAGTTACCATCTGCCGGACAATAACAATATAGAAAAAAACGTGGAGACCAGCGACCACGCTAAAAAACAGGGCGATTGCCGAAAAGCCATATGAGTAGGTTTAATTTAATTTAATTACAATGAAAAAACTAAATTTAATCTTGCTGATTGCATTAACAGGTTTTAGCTCGATTTTATTTTCCGGTTGCAGTAAAGAAGAAATAACTGCATCTGTAACATTTAAAGAAGTGAATGTTAATGACGTGGATGGAGATGTTACAGGCAATGGTGGCAGTGCTACAGAAGTTTATACCTGGAGTAACTCACAGGCAACGGCCGATTATAATTGTGACATCACCGGAACAAAAGGTGGTACATTTCAAATGACCATTAAAGATGCTGACGGCACCACTGTGTTGGATGTTACGTTGGTAGGCGGACAGGAACCGGATTCAAAATCAGGAGTAACCGCAACAGGTGTACCGGGCGATTGGATCGTTACCATTCAATTAACAACATTTAATGGTGATGGATCATTCTCTTTGACGGCCGGTAATTAAAGAAAGATCATAGTGTTCAATGGCACGGGGATAACCTCTGTGCCATTTTCACTGTTCATTTTAACTCAACGCAAAACATGTAAATTGGCGCAGGTCAGAAGCCTGCGCCATTTGTTTTTGCAAGATTCCTTCCTTTTTTCATAGCCCGAAAACACCTTGCCCTAACCATCTGATTCAAAAATTTCCTCTTATTGCGCAAGCGTCCCGCTTGTGCCGTTTTTTATGAAATAACGATCCATGCTCAATTCAGAAACAACGTACGGAAGTTACACGTGCTGCAAATTTCGATGAAAACACGTATATTTATGAAAAATTGGTGCCCCATGAAAACGAAATTAACACTGACTTTAGAAAAGCATGTCATAGAAGAAGCAAGGAAATATGCAAGGGAAAAAGGCCAGAGCCTTTCGAATCTGGTAGAAAATTATTTCAAAATGCTGACCAGGGAAAAGATTCAAATCCCACGAAAAGAACTTTCACCGCAAACGCGCAAACTTCGAGGGGTATTAAAAGTTGAAAAAGAATTTGACTACAAAAAAGTTTTAGCGGAGGAACTCTCGAAAAAATATGAGGCCTAAGGTATTTGTTGATTCGGATGTTATCATTGATTTTTTCACGGACAGGGAACCCTTTGCCAATCCGGCGAGCACACTATTTGAACTGAACGAACGTGGAAAATTGCAGATTTATATTTCTGCGGTGAGCATCGTCAATGTTTACTACATAACAAGACGATATGTCGGCCACCAAAAAGCGCTCGACATAATTGGCACATTAACTCAAATAACAGAAATTGTCGGAACCACAAAAAAAGAAATTCTGCATGCGCTTAATAATCATTTTAAAGATTTTGAAGATTCCGTTCAATATTCAACAGCCCTGACAGTCAAAGGAATAGAAGCCATTATTACCCGAAACGTAAAAGACTATACCAAAGCCGAAATAGCGGTTTTCACAGCAGAAAATTATTTAAAGTTCAAAATGAATGAATAAAATCCGGTAAACATCTGATCACACTGTTCGAAGCGAAGGCTTTGGCCTAAAGTTCTGCCCGGGCCCTTTCTATTAAAAAAATCATCATTTTTTCATGGTTTTTCACATCGGGCAATGCGGCTATTGGCACAAGGGAGGTTTGCACATATTTAAATTGATTTTTGACAATCCTTAGAAAATTATCGAAAGAACTTTTGCCAGCCCCTCTTTTATTCGTTCCAGCGTATCGGCTTCCACAATCCCTATTTTTCTCACAAACCTTTTCTCAGACAATGACCGCACCTGGAAACAATCAGCAGAAGACGGTTTTTTCAATCCGT
>WGED01000032.1 GCA_015492915.1 Cyclobacteriaceae bacterium | reverse complement strand
GTTTAGGCACCAACCTTATTGCTGGCAGGTTGCTCCCCAGCAGTGCCTGCTTCCTCTTCAGGTTGGTAATGGTAATTTATAAACTCTTTTTGTCAATTCCACCAACTATTTTTGACCTCATTACCTTTTTTCTCACCTTATCAGTCTCAGGGCATGGTTCCATTCCCCGTTGCGAAATCCGGGGATACACCAGAGCATGCACAGTGGTTCGATAGCGCGGGCAGCTACAGCCGAGCCCATATCTTCCGTTTCAAAACCGAAAAGTGTCGTGATCTCCGCCACTTCCTTTTTTGCTTCGTCATCATTGCCACAGATGAACATCGTTGGCTTTTCGCCGCTTTTAAATTGCGGATTGACCATCAGGTGGGCGCCGATGTGGTTGAAAGCCTTGACAAAGCGAGCCATGGGGAAAGTTTCCTGAAGCTCTTCCATGAGCGATTTTTCGTAATTCGTAAAAAACTCCAGCACACCGTCGATGGGCGTATCGTTTGCAATCGGATTGGTGGCGTCGATGACAATTTTTCCCTGAAGTGTTTTAGGACCAATGATGTGCAGGGCATCTGTGGCGATCAGGCCCGTGACAGCCAGTATCAGTATTTCCCCGAATTCGGCTGCTTCAGTAAACCGACCTGTCTGTATATTGCCTCCGATCTCCTCCTTTAGTTGTTGTTGTTTTTCCTCAGATCTGGTACCTATCCTGGTTGGGTAGCCGTATTTTAGGAATCCCTTTGCCAATGCCACGCCAACATCTCCGGAACCGATTATGCCGATATTTTTCATTTTGCGGGTGTTAAAGTCAGTGTATGATGTTCAGGTGATTATTAAAACAAAAAAGCCCGGGACATATCTGACCGGGCTTTGTATCATTTCAATTATAATTCTGCCAGTTTTATGTTTTTAAAATCGATTTGCATCTCCCTGTTGGGGTGCAATTGCAAGCCTATCGGGCCTTTTTCGACTGCAGTTTCCGAGTCGTAGGTCATCACCTCTTCTCCGTTGAGCCAGACGGTGTATTTGTTACCCACGGCTTTCACTTTCACCGTGTTCCAGTCATGAGGTTTGAGCAATTTATTGATGTTCTTTGCTTCGACAGGGTAGCCCTTGCCGGCAATGTAGGGAGAGCAGGTCATGTCCCTTTTGAGTGACCCGGATATGCCGAGTTGTATCTGTTCCTTGTCCGTCCTGACGAAGATGCCCGAATCCACCGTCCCATCCCCAAACCGAAAATCGGTCTGGAATATGAAATCTTTATATTTCTTTTCTGTCCAGAGAATGGAGCCTTTTTTATCAGGGTCGCTCTTTGCCGTAAGGATGCCGTCGTGTATGGTCCACCAAATGTTGTTTTCGGGCACTACCCAGCCGTCGAGGTTTTTACCGTTAAATATTTTATTGAGTTTCGGTTCTTTCCCGCCGGGAATAAAACTCATTGAAACCAATAATAGAAATATGCCTGCAAGGGAGTTTATTTTTTTCATGTCAGAATTGATTAATGATGAATTTCCGGAATTGTCCCTGCTAATATCATGGAATTATTCCTGTTTTTCCAATTTCTTTTCCGTCGAAAAAAGCAGATAGGTGGCAAATGAAATAAAAACCAAAACTACGCCGATGGCGATGGAACGAAGACCTCCCGCAAAAATGCCTGTAAGAATCAAAACGATGCCGGCAAATGCAAAGAGCACTTTCAGATTAAAAAGTTTCATAGTGCTGTGTCATGGGTACAAGGTAAAAATAATGACGTTAGTTGGAAAAATGAAGTATAAAGTCAAATTATTGACGGGACTCTTTTTTTGCAAATATAAAATACTGTAAAAGTGCAAGAGATGGATAAAATAAAACCCGGACGGGCGTCCGGGGTTTACATGATCCTCGGAAGAGGATCCTGGTTATATGGAGGATACGCCCTTAGTGAGAGAATAATTTATATGTAACCCATATCCATGAAAAATTATCGTTTTTTATAAAACGGATGCTTCGCAGGCTTGAGAAAGGGGTCAATACCGTCAAACAGGCCCTTAATCTGTCGACCGGTTCAGAAATTCATTGAGCGGGAATAGTGTTTTGAAAACCGAAATGCATTGTTGCATAAAATCTTTTGATATCACAGTTTTGTCATCACATTTGTGCACGGCAAGAAAACTTTTGTATCGGAGCAGTTCAATTTCGGGATGATCGGGAGTGTAGCCTTTCGGAGCCCTTTTAAGCTTGTCGCCTTCCAGCTCACCGAAAATTGCCTTAAACTCATGATTATTCACTATTTTCTTAAAGGTGTCTGCATTGTAATCGATCTCCTGTCTGATGGCCTTCAGCCATTCGCCCTGAGGCATGTAAGCGCCACCGGCCAGTATCGAAGCGCCCGGCTCGATGTGAATGTAGTACCCTGCCCTGGAGTGGATATCGCTTTTTTTCATGGCAGGAGAAATATATGCCCCGAGGTGGGTCTTGTAAGGGGATTTATCTTTTGAAAACCGAACATCGCGATAAATGCGGAAAATGCAATCTTTTGCCCTGTGGTGTGCTATGCCGGCATCAAACTTTGCTATCCCAGTGAGCAATTCATCGAGGAAGGCTTCAAAATCAGCCCTGGCAGTTTCATAGCGACTTTTATTGTCGAGAAACCATGCCCGGTCATTGTTCTTTTTGAGGTCTTTGAGAAAACGGAAAGTGTCTTTTGAAATAGTTGTCATGGGAAATGGTTTGGCTTTTTATCAAATGGTTGGTAATATGATTTTAAGTTTTTCAATACTCGGTATATTTATTAACAGATTAATC
>WGED01000031.1 GCA_015492915.1 Cyclobacteriaceae bacterium | reverse complement strand
GCTCCCGGTGTTCAATGGGAAAAAGGGCGTTTTGTGCCGCCTTTTCATCACGGATGGGTTCTTCGAAAAGGCCGAGCATGAATTTGGCATATAAAATTTTCCTTACTGCCCGGTCAATGAATTTTTCGGGCAACGCCCCGCTCTCCACCGATTTCTGAACGGATTCCAGAAACTTCGGGCCGTGCATGTGCATGTCCATGCCTGCTTTGACCGACTGCACAAAGGCACTGTCAAATCCGTCTGCCGTGTAGTGAAGGTTGTATATCCGTTCTATATCCATCCAGTCGGATACGACAAAGCCGTCAAAGCCCCATTCGTTTCTCAAGACGTCCGTCAGCAAAAATTTATTCTTATGCGCCGGGGTGCCGGATATCTCATTATGCGCTGCCATAAAAGTGTAAACACCTACCTCGACCTGCGCTTTAAACGGAGGCAGCCACAGGTTGCGCAGTTGCCGCACCGAGACATCGAGCGGGGCGGCATTCAGGCCATTGAACGGCTCGCCGCCACCCACAAAATGCTTGGCACAGGCGATTACATTATCCTTGCCAAAAGTTCCCTGATAGCCTTTTGTGAAAGCAGCTCCTAACCGGGCGATCAATACCGGGTCTTCACCGAAGGTCTCTCCGGTGCGTCCCCAGCGCGGGTCGCGCGCTACTTCTACATTGGGAGAGAATGTCCAGTGCATGCCCGTGGCACGCATTTCTTTTGCCGTGGCTTTGGCGATGCGGTAGGCGAGGTCTTCGTCCCAACTGCTGGCCAGCGACAACTGTGTGGGATACACCGTAGCGCCATAGATATGTGCATGACCGTGTATGGCATCAATACCGATGATCAGCGGTATTTTAAGGCGGGACTCCAAAGCCAGCCTTTGAAGTTCATTGGCTTCTTTCACGTCTTTGACATGAAGAAAAGACCCTATTTTGCCTTCCCGGACAAAGTTCTTCAGGTCTTCCGTACTCAGGCCCGGGTACATGCCGTACTGGTCATCGCCCTTTTTCAATTTCATCCTTTTCCTTATCCGCTCTTTCGTCTCTCTGATATGCTCTATGGCCACATACTGGCACATCTGACCTATTTTTTCTTCCAGCGTCATACGGCCCATCAGATCTTCGACACGCTTATCGGGAGAAAGCCCGGGGTTGAGGTAAGCAGGTTGCTCACCGTCAGGCGACTCGGGAGATGAGCAGCCCGCAAAGTATAGAACACCTGCAAGTAAAAGTAGCCGGAAAAATGACCTGTTTTTCATGAGAATTTTTTTAATGGATTTCATGCACATGATTAATAGCGTCGGCACTCCGTTCAGTTTGGAGTTCTTATCAGCAAGAAAAAAAGGATAATCATCACACGGCCGGAATTCCGGCCGTGTGATAACTATATGATCAACATTACTACTCTTCTTCGGCAGCAAAAGCGGTAGAGACTTCTACTTTCAGGTCATCAAAATGGAAGACAGCGCCTTTGGTGGCCGTTGCTACCTTACCAACCCACCAGGTTACATAAACCATGGGTTGTGCAGGATCTATGCCTCCGAATTCTTTGGGAGGCACCTTGTTGAAGTCGGAATCCCTGGCGCCGGTCTGACCCGTACCCGCCGAGCTTGCCCAGTCGGGGTCATTGTCCGCCATTAAAATGTTCCAGTTGGCCGGGTCATAGATGCCTGCTACCACATCGGCATTGCTGTAGGCCCATCCGAGGGTTCGAGAGTACCAGTCGAGCCTGTTGTTGCCATATCCAAACATGTCATTGAATGAAACCCTCAGGTCGCGCCAGTCGGCGCCGATAGCGAGCTCGATGGTAAGCGTAGTCTCAAAATGATTTGCAAACCCACCGTCAATCTTATTCTCAGACATTTTAGCCGTTTGGAACATCTGATCTTTCGATGTATTTTCAGTTTTGACTGCCTTGAAAAGCCCGGTTATATGCCCACCGTTCTGCACATTGGACGAAAGCGCTGAATTATAAGCATTTACATCCTCCGGAGTAGTAGTGGTATTATTAAAGTCCTCAAAGAATACGGGTGATGATTCCCAGCGTTTTTCAACATGAACGGTGAACTGCGCCGGGAACTCAAATGATATGCCCGAGCCGTTGGTGGCTTTGGCACCTACCCAGTAATCTCCTTCAGGAATATTGCCATCTGCGCTAATAGTAACACTGCCATCGGCTCCGATCGACATGGCATCCTTCAATTCCTGAGCTACCGTATCAGCGAGGATCAGTTCCCATCCGCCACTTGATTCCATCCCCGTCAAGACCGGCGGCTGGCTGGTATAGGATGACCATGGGGATACGGTAACTTTTACCAGTGGCGTACTGCCGTCCTGCTGCACAAACTGAATGGTTGGCGGTGGTCCTACGTTTACCGTTACCACATCGGTAAATGTCACCGAACCGAGATTGGTGACGACCCTGACGGATAACATGTGGGTCTTTCCGGTTTCTGCCTCGGATGTTTTGCTTATCTCCCCGCTGGCTGGGTCTATTGCAAAACCTGTGATTTCAGGGTCTAAAGAGTAGGTGACTTCTGCGATATCCCCTCCCGAATCATCGGTATAGGAAACTGTGGCAATCACCCCTTCCTGCAAAGCGCCTGCGTCCACTATCGGGTTATCAACCGATATGCTGATGGGCACTGAGAGGACTTTGAAAGTAAATGCCTGCGGTATTTTAGCCAAACCATTGGTATTGCTCACAGACACATCCACGGCATAGTCACCGGGAGTAAGGGAGCCGTTGGTATTGTCATAGGTGATGACGCCTGTTTCCTTATCGATGTCGAAATTGTTCAACACAAAACTGCCCCCTGATGTCGTGGCCGTATCGATACGGAAAGTATATACGCCGTCGATCTTGAAAGTTGGCGTGTCAGAGGCCAAAACCACCGGCTGCGGATAAAACTCGGCAGGCGGATAATCCAGATTGATATTGGAAGCGGTGACCGGCGTCGGATTATAAGGTGTGTAATCCTGTGGCAGCCGCTCTTCGCATGATGACAGGTAAATCAGTCCTGCAAGAACGATAAACCCTGTTATTAAAATATTGATTTTTTTCATGACTCTTAATTGTTAATTTCCTGATTGGTATTGATCTCACTCGAAGGCATCGGCAAGTGCATAACACTTTCATCATTATCCAGGAGCGTCACATCAATTTTTGGATTGTAGGTTGGCGCTGTATTGTGCGGCACGATCACATTATTCCTGAAAAAGTCATAACCTCTTCTCCTGTTGTTAAACCAGTCATGGCCTTCTCCCAGCAACTCAAACCGGTATTCTTTCATGATGGCATTTCTGAATCCTTCCTGGCCTGTATAATATTCAGGCTGAGGCGTGAGCCCTACGCGGTCGAGCACTTCCTGGAGATAACCGAATTCTTCGCCATTTTGCAATTCATTCGATATCTCGGCAAGCATCAATAACAGATCAGCATAGCGGTAGATAATAAAATTCTTCATATTTACCCCTGCCGTGTTGTTTACATTCTTTTCCCAATACTTATACAGATAAGGAAATCCGCTGGCAAAATTTTTCCTTTTTGTCGAAGGGTAAACTTTTACCGTTTTACCGTTCTTCTGGTTTATAAACTCGCTCTTGAATGTTTCTGCTATTCTGATGTCATCCGGATAGGTATCCGCATGAAGGTCATACACTTCCGCATTGATCCTTAACCTGCCCCAAGTTTTGCCTTTTGTTGCGTTGGCGGCTGTGAAGAGACGTGCAAAATTGCTCGGTTGAATATCATTGAACTGTACCTCAAAGATGTTTTCAATCGTGTTGTTGCCGCCTGTCTCTGTCCACATGGTTCCGTAATTATCCAAAAGAGCATATTTTCCATACACCTGTTTTGCCTCATCATAGGCTTTTTGCCAATAGTTTTCGTTGGGGTCCTTAATGTCATCGGGCGCAGTGGCCAAAGTCATATATACCTTGGCGAGCAGCATATTGGCAGCTTCGGCAGCGGGATAGCCAAGTCGCTGCTGACCCACGGGAAACATCAGTTTTTTGGCCATATTGGCATCGCTGATGATCTGGGCATAGATATCTTTCTCCCTTGATTTGGCCATATGGACCGTTTCCACCGTTGTGGGTTCAAGCCTTAAGGGTACCTCACCCCAAAGGCGCACGAGGTTGAAATAATTATATGCCCTGATAAAGTAAGCATGACCCAAAACGTCGTTGTAACCCAATTCATCCTCCGTTTGAGGAGATTCATTTTCAGTTACCGAGGCAATGATATCGTTTGCCCTTCCGATGGTTTTGTAATGCTCTTGCCACAGTCTTTCAATAGATGGTGTGGCAGGCAACGGCTTCAATGAACAAAGGTTGAGATTGTCGGGATGCGTGTTTCTGTTGCCTTTTCCCGACACGAAGAAACCTGAGTTGCCATCGGTGGTATAATGGTAAAAATGTGCCATATATCCATATTGTACCAAGCCGTTATATACACCGTCAAGCGACGAACGGGCATTGCTCAGTGAAGAGAAAGCGCTCTCGTTGGAAAGAAACGGAGGGCTCTCCTGCAGCGTGCATGAACCGATGAAAAATACCATCGGGATCAGGATGATTAATCTATATATTTTCATGTCTTTCATTTTTAACGTTTTAGAAGCTAATGTTAAGTCCTACCAGATAGGTGCGCGCATTGGGGTAAGGGTTCCAGTCAACCCCCTGAATGTTGCCGTTGTACAAGAAACTGGTCACATTCGGATCGTAGCTTGAATATTTTGTCGATGTCAGCAGGTTTTGCCCCGACACATAGATGCGGAACCTGTTGAATGCTTTTTCAAATGGCAGGTCGTACCCAAGCGTAATATTGGATAATCTGAAATAGCTGCCATCTTCAATGATCCTGTCCGTAATGGCAGAGGCCCCATTATCTTTATTGTACAATACCCTCGGGTATGAGTTTGAGGGCTTTTCAGGACGCCATGCATCATGATAGGCCGCCGGATGGATATTGCGCTGAGTGCCATTGGCTGTATAAAATTCTATTGCAAGTCCGTTAGCGATTTCATTGCCATAGACACCCTCGACCAGCACATTTAAAGTGAGTCTCTTGTATGAAAAATCAAGACTGCCACCATAAATGAAATCGGGATTGGGATCTCCTATAAAGGTTCTGTCGGTCAGGTCAATGACACCATCGCCATTCTGATCAATGATCTTGACATCGCCCGGCTGGAAGCCCGGTAGTATTTCACTGTCATTTGCCTGATATATGCCGTCTGTTTTCCATCCCCAGAACATGCCCATCGGCTGACCTGCCATAAAAATGTTGGCCGGTGATTTGAAATAATTACCGGTAGATACGTTATCGCCGAGATAAAACGATTCCATACGAAGCTCGCCATCGATATAAACGGGCGCCTCCGGAATACCAAGCTCAAGTACTTTATTTCTGTTGAATGAAATATTACCTCCGATAGCAAGGTAAAAATCGTTTTTATCCACGGCGATGGTATTAACTAAAATATCGATACCGCGGTTTGATATATTCCCCCTGTTTATCAGCATATTGGCAAATCCCGTAGAGGTTGGCAACTGAATCAACTGCAACAGGTCTTCCGTCTTTTTGTCGTAGAGATCCACGGTAGCAGTTAATCTGCCCTCGAAGAACCCCAGGTCAATACCGATATTGGTCTGCGTGGTGGTTTCCCAGATCAGGTCGGGGTTTGCTATATTTTGAGGCACAAAAGCAATACCGGTTGAATTGTCAGGCCTGGCATAATATGCAATACCATAATTAGCAAACGTCTGATAAGGAGCTATTGCCTGGTTACCGGTCTGTCCCCATCCGGCCCTTAATTTAAAATCCGAGAAAATGCCCAATGACTTTATGAAGCCCTCTTCAGAGGCTCTCCAGGCCAGTGAGAATGATGGGAAATAGCTGTATTTGTTTCCCTCGGCAAACTTTGACGATCCGTCAGCCCTGAAAGTGGCCGTCACAATATATTTATCGCGATAGGAGTAGTTAAATCTTCCGAGAAATGAGTTCATTCGCTCATTTGCCGGAAAGGTGGTAAGCGGCCTTGTAATGAGCGCACCGTATTCGGGGCCGTCCACGGTAAAGTCTGTTGCAGCGAAATCAGCAACCTCGTAAGCTGTATTCTCGAGAAAATAGCCGTCAAAAACATAGCCTAAGGTGGCATTGACGCTGTGTGCCTTATTGAAAACTCTGTTGTAGAGCAACAGGTTATTGATGTTGAACGCTAATTTTTTCTGTGTACCTATCGAAAGAACGCCGTTTGCCCTTTCCCCTTTGAAAGTAGTGAGACCGTAAAAGCGCCTTCTCTCCTTGAAGCGGACGTTACTACCGCCACGGATCTGAATTTTAAGACCTTTTACAGGCAGCTTGTATGTCAACGCAAGAGAAGCCTGTACCCTGAATTCTTCAGTGGCGTCTTCAAAATCATTGATCCATGATAACGGGTTTGAAGTTTCCAGGTCATATTGATAATCTTCAACATCATCATCAACAATAGGGCTGAAGGTGAGTACCGAGCGTATAAAACTACGGTTTGAACCTGCCCTGGTGCCATCTTGCGCAAATGATCCCTGGCTGTAAAAAATCGATGCCCTTCCATCGACCTTGAAATTTTTGCTGATATCCTGAATGATATTTACGCGCAGGTCTCCGGACTGGATCTTCGAATTATCAACAATACCGTTGATATCATTGTAACCGGCGGATACATAAAAGGTTCCTTTTTCACTGCCACCGCTGAAGGCCGCACCGGCATTATATGAAATACCCAGCTTATAAATCTCATCCTGCCAGTTGACAATTTGGGAAGGGGTGTCATTTATCACAGGACCACCACTGGTGTAATCAATAGTATAAACATTACCGTTGTTTATATAAAAAGGTGGCTCACTGCCATTCAGTATGGCAGACTCATTGCGGTACATAGCGTAATCTACACCGTCGAGCACAGGCAATTTCCTGCTGATCTGAGAAAAACTGGAAGTGGCATACGCATCTATATTCATTTTGCCTTTGGCTCCTTTTTTGGTGGTAATGAGCACCACGCCGTTGGCGCCCCGCGATCCGTAAATCGCTGTGGCAGAGGCATCCTTCAGAATTTCAATACTCTCGATATCCCTCGGGTTGATGCCGTTCAGGCCGTTTTGAACTTGCTGGGTTGAGTTGCCGTCGGTAGATGCGTTCGGAGCATCTTCACCTGCGGTGGTAATAATAACGCCATCGACCACATAAAGGGGCTCATTATTTCCCCTCAGGCTGTTTGTTCCGCGGATGCGCACGCTGATGCCCGAGCCGGGGTTGCCTTCATTACTGATAACCTGCACACCGGCGGCACGGCCTTTCAGCATTTCATCGACCGTGTTATATTGCCTGGCTACATCTTCCTCGACTTTCACAGAAACCGTCGATCCCGTCACATCACTTTTCCGCATGGTACCATAACCAACTACGACAATTTCTTCAAGTTGTGTCTGGTCCGGTTCCAATACTACATCAACAGTAGACCGGTTGCCAACCACAACGGATTGCTTTTTATAACCGACAAAGCTGAATACCAGTGTTGCGTCGGAAGTTGCTTTGATCTGAAAACGGCCATCCACATCGGTCACTGTTCCTTTGGATGTGCCTTCAATAATGACATTTACTCCGGGCAGCGGGTCGCCTGAAGATTCTGTCACTCTTCCTGTAACGACGTGTTCCTGCCCGTAACTGAAAGGGACAAGGGTCGTTAGGAAAAGGATTAACGTAAATAAAGT
>WGED01000030.1 GCA_015492915.1 Cyclobacteriaceae bacterium | reverse complement strand
TTATAAAGTGAGCGACACCATGAAGCCTTTGATTCAGGAAAAAGTAGTTAATTCTTCTCTTCACCTTCCGTTGGCAAGATGGTGTAAAGACCCGCTCAAGTGCGGAAAACTTGCGTTTCGTAGTTATCTTGATCCAGAAATTCAGAAAAAACTCAAACAATGTACTGACCTTCCGCTCATGATCCGGACAGACAGAATGGATATTCCTTTTGAACTTATGCACGATGGGAGCGAACATCTTTGTCTTTCCCGGCCCGCGGCAAGACAACTATTTACGATTCAAAGCCCTGAAGAGCACGAACAGATCCGAGCGACCACCGTTTATGCATTGATTATCGGCGATCCAACTGATGATCTCCCGGAAGCGCGCCAAGAGGCTATGGCAATCGCCAAAATGCTGAAAGCAAAAGGCATTAAGGTAACTGCACTTATCGGATCAAAACAAGCTACACGTGCTCGTTTTAGGAGAGAAATATCTTCCGGGAAATATCATTTTGTCCATTTTGCCGGACACGGGATATTCAATCAGAAAAACCCTAAACAAAGTGCGATCTACTTTTTGCGGAATGGAAAACATGTCCGATTTATGGCCGAGGAATTTAGGCGCCAATTAGGCAGCCCTTCTTTCTTCTTTTTCAATGCCTGTGAAGTAAGTTCGGTTGAAAAAGAGACAACATCCATATTGTATGAAGGACATTTTCTGTATAATCTTGCCATCGGTGCGCTCGAAGGCGGCGCCTGCGGGTGTCTGGGGCCGATGTGGAAAGTGAAAGACCATGAAGCCAAAGAATTTGCGCTGGAGTTTTACAAGAAGCTTTTGGATGACGAGCTTCCAATTGGTGAGGCGGTACGACAGGCTCGTCTGAAAATTAAAAATCAATTTCCCAACAGCACGATTTGGGCCTCATGGATATTGTTCGGCAATCCAACGATTCATCCTCTGCGCCTTTCATCTATATATAAAACCAACTAAATTTTAAGAGGGGTAAACATGCCAAAATTTTTCCTTCCCACAGAGATCAAACTGTTCGTCGGGCGAGAACACGAACAGGCCGCCATTTGGGAACTATTTCAACAAAAAAGGCCTGAATGGATCGTCCAAATTGTTGGTGAAGGAGGTATTGGCAAGTCGCGTTTTCTGGAAAGGCTGAAAGAAAAGCTTGCTGGCGAGAGAAAGTTGGTTCATTGGCAATGTCCGGAGATCATCGAATTCTATAACCCTGCGGCCCGTACCGCGATCGGGCTTCTCTATGAAATCGCATCCAGGTTTGATCAGGAGCACTTTGCTCATTTTAAAGAAGAACGGGAAAGGTATGAAGACGTTCTGAGCAACGAGCCTGATATGAGTTTGAGACTGGAGGCTTACGGACGCGCTATTGATGCATTTTTTCAGGATTGGAAAGACTTTATCGAAAAAGGAAATCAGGCTGTACTGCTGTTTGATGCTTGTGAAGAGATGTATCAGAACGCCGTGTGGGTCGGGCAAAGTTTTCTGCCGCGTATCAAAAAAATTAATCAAGAAATATTACAAAAAGTCCCGAATCAGGGCTCTGAAGAGGAAAAACATCCGGCAATTTTTATTTTCTCGGGAAGAACACAATTTCCCATCACTAATGAATTGAAGCATGAGACCCTGGAGCTTCGATTGCATCCACTCACCCAGAGTGATTTTATAGCCTTTTTCGAGGGGGAGGGGTGGTATCCGGAAAAAATCAATGATCAGCAAATCGAAGAGTTATACATACGATGCGGCGGCCGGCCTCTGTTTATGAGGCTTAGCTTTGATTGGCTCAAAAATGAGTTGGGAACCGTGGATGATCTTTTGGGCAACGCGCAGCCGTTTAGTGAAAAATTGATTGAATGGATTTTACGATTTCGTAATCGCAATAGTGATGCCATCCTGGTTGCAGCACTTGCCTGGAGACGCCTGGGTGTTTCGCTTTTATCTTTTCTGCTTGATATTTCCAAAGACGAGGCCGAAAAGATTTTCCATGACCTGAAAAAGTTTAGTTTTGTGAAATTCCATCCTTCGGATATAGAGCGACATTATGAAGAATCCCTGCAGCTCCATGATGAATTAAGAGATTTGGTGAATCGCTATCTCTGGCCCAGGGAAGGTCCCTGGACAAGGCGGGCGTTCATTGAAAAGATTTTGCAGTGGTATGAGAAAAGAATTGAAGATGCGGAAATCATCCAGGGTAACAAGCGCCCACAATCCGACGAACAAAAGGCCCTGCTGGTGGAATATTTATATTACCGGCTCCTTTATGATCCCATCGATGGTTCAGAACTGGCGGAAAAATATTTCAAGCGTGCAAGTCATTACATGGATATCGGATTGTGCAATCTCATCAATCAGGAAGTGAGCCGCTTTGAGGATCAACTCCCGAATGATCGACTGGATCAGTTGCGCTTTCAGCAAGCCCTGACGCTTTTTCGGCAGGAAGATTTCGATCAGGCAAGAACATTGTGGGAGTCTCTCACTCGCTATCCAGATTGCAATAAAAAGCTAAAGGCCACAAGCCATATGTTGCTGGTGGAACTGGAAGCTTATACCGGTGCATATGAGAGAGCTCTTGAGCATGCCAGAACCGCTGAAAAACTTTACCAAGAGCTTTTACAGGAAAATGAAGCAGAACCGGAGATGCAGGGGCTGCTGCACAAAGAACTCGGGCAATTGTACAATAACTGGGGATATGTGCTCAGGACAAAATCCGATTGGGAGGGTGCCCTGAAGTACTACAACAAGGCAATGAAATATCACAAAAGTGACAAGGGCAAAGCGCGAACATTAAACAATATCGGGTATGTTTATTTCGAAAAAGGCGAACCGGACAAGGCTTTGGACAGTATCGGCGAAGCGCTCCGAATCAGGAAAAAACTGGGTATCCCCTATGAATTGGGTTTAGGGTACAATACACTGGGCATAGTTTTAGAAAGCCTTGGCCGTTTGGAAGATGCAGTGGACGCCTATTCGAAAGCGAAACGGTATTTTGAAGCATCTCATAGCGATCGGGGGCGGGCCCTGGTAAACATAAATCTTGGAAAGATCAAACGCAAAGTCAAAGATTTCGACAGTGCCATTGAATATTTAAACCAGGCCGTCGATGTCTTTGACCAAAAGAACGACATCCGCTACCTGATTA
>WGED01000029.1 GCA_015492915.1 Cyclobacteriaceae bacterium | reverse complement strand
GTCTATTGTTAAAGGGACTCACTTCAAAATGTGGCCGGGGACCGATTTTTATATTCGCGGCAATTTATCTGCTATTGGGACAGAATCCGATTCGATTATTTTCACATCTTACCGAGATGATGCATTGGATGGGGATACCAACAATGATGGCCAATCAAAGGGGGTACGCGGTGATTGGGGAGGTATTCGCTTCATCGGTGAAAGAGCAAATATTAGTCAACTAAAGTTTATAAGCTTGAAGTTTGGGGCAAGCGGTGGCTATGGAAACAATTCTGCCGCACTGGTTTTTGATCGATCGTCACCAGCAATTGAACATAGTTCCATCATGTATACGAGAGGTTCTGGTGTTGAAGCATACAATGGTGCCTCTCCGGATTTTGGCGGCGGCAGCCACAACAGTATTGGTGGCAATCAATTCATCGGATTCCTGACCGATCCAAATCGATTTGCCATCAACAATGTTAGCCCTGCGGAAATTTTCGCAAAATTCAATTATTGGGAAACCAATAGCGATGCCGCAATTGAAGCGCATATTTTTGATCAAATGGATCGTGCGGATCGAGGTCGCGTATTGTATTCGCCATTCGTCAAATCTTCCGATACTGAAGCCCCTAAGCTTGCAATTATTGTTCCCAGGCCAGGAGAAGGTTTGGCCATAGATAGCATTTATACGGTTGCCTGGGCGGCATCAGATAATGTCGCTTTGGCCGGTGGCACCCTTTCCTTGTCACGAGATGGCGGTAAGACATTAGCCTTCATTGATTCTGTTACATCCTCCCAGAGGCAGTACGATTGGCTGGTGCCCGGGCCGCCAACTCATCAAGGGATGCTGAAGATCGAAATGACTGATAAAGCAGGGAATCGTGGTTTTGCAATATCCGAGGGGGTTTTTGCCATTTTCGATCCGAGTTCAGGAGAAAACCTTGCCCCTTCAATCCCGTCTCCAATTTCACCTGTTTTGGGAGAAGAATTACGCCCGGGAGGTTTACTCATTTGGTATGCTTCCAGTGATCCCAATATTTATGACAAGATTAACTATAACTTGCAAGTTGATAGTGATACGAATTTCGCTTCACCAGAAATTTATAAGGTCCTCGTCGCAGGTGAGTTAATCAATCAGAAATATCTGAATAGCGCAAATTGGAATCAATTATCTCCGAGCGCAGCGAGTACTCCTGTTCAAGGTAACGCAGTAACGGTCATGCTGGATACCCTTTCGGGATATGAAAACTTACAGGATAACACGGTTTATTTTTGGCGCGTGCGTTCGCAGGATAATCGCGGTGGCCTATCCGGGTTTAGCGACGGCAAAGCCCATTTCTTCTTCAACAAAACCAACTCCGCTCCGGCTGCGGTAACCGCTGGCTTCTCTCCCCGTGAGGGCACAGAACTGAGGCTGGCGCAGCCGGAGTTGAGCTGGCATCCGGCTGCAGACCCCGACCTGAGTGATCACTCCGGAACCTTATCCTACAATCTCGAACTGCATACAAGTGCCGATTTTACTGCACCAAGCTTGCACTATCAGACAGCTCAGGGGTTGGCAACTTTCGAAGTGCCCGATAGCCTAGACGAAAACAGAACATGGTTTTGGCGGGTACAAACTGTAGATGATGATTCTCTGACTTCCGATTGGTCAGAGATACAAACTTTTGTCGTCAACGCTGTGGATGAGGCACCAGCAGACTTTGATTTACTGTCTCCTTTACATACGCAAACCGTGAGCGAAGACACTCTCTTGTTTACGTGGCGCCATACTACAGACCCGGACCCTAACGACCGCATTCTTTATAGCATCGAAATCAGTCCGGACAGCCTGTTCCAGCTCAATCCGATTCGCCAGTCCCTGAATGATACGACCTTCAAAATCCCTGCGAATAACCTCAAGAAGGGCGTGAATTTTTGGCGTGTAACCGCATTAGATACTGATAGCCTGATAACCTGGGCCAGCCAGACTGATACCAGACCCTGGAAATTCACCCTTCTCACAACAGGCGTGCGATCAGAAAATTCATCGTCACCACAAAAGTATGAACTCCTCCCCGCCTACCCCAACCCGTTCAACCCGGAGACGCGCATAACTTTTACAGTGCCCAGGCAGGCTCGTGTGACGCTATCTGTATTCAATGCTCTGGGGCAGTTGGTCGAGACGCTTTATGACAAAACCCTCGAAGCCGGGGTTTATAC